>NZ_JAUJWZ010000016.1:0-190436 GCF_031931925.1 Pseudomonas sp. rhizo66 | reverse complement strand
GAAACCGCCAGCGGCAACACCCGAAGCAACGGATATTCACAAAAAACACCCCGAGCATGGTCGGCCCAAAGGCCGCCAAGCCCAAACAAACAAACAAACAAAAAAAAGCCCCGCAAACCGAATGAACGGCGCGAGGCAAGAAATTGGTTGGTTGCGGCCAACCAAAGGAGCTCAGTCAAATACGCACAACGGGCAAAATCAGATGCAATCCTGAGCCGCCCGCTCAAAACTCGAAGGCAAAAGATTCGAAGCCAACAAATGACGCTCGTAAATAAACACCTTGCCGCCACTGCCAGCCTTGTAAGCCTCCAGCACGTTGTCAGCCGAAACCTTGCTCGGCACCACAATCCGATAACTACGCTGAGTCTGCGAAACCGTCGGTTTCAACGCACTGCCCTGCAACTTCGGCACCACACAATCGGCGTATTGCGCAGGCGTCTTGCTGGTCTGCAACGTCAGGCTCGGATTGTTCGGCGCCGAAGCGCAACCAGCGAGCAGCAAAGAGGCAACGGCCAGAACAGGCAAAAATAAAAGACGCATCGGTGTCATCCTGAAAATAAAAGTTCGGTTCAACCGGCAACGGTTCAGCCTCACGGAGCCGCCGTCGCCACTTATGTTTTAAGCGTTCAGCTCGACGCCACCAGCGCCTTGAGCGACACATCGAATTGCTTCAACGCGTTGAGTTGCAAGTCACGCTGCTTGTCGATCTGCGCAGCGATGGCCGGTGCCGCCTGGTTATGCACCCAGACCGAAGGCAACTGCTTCTCGACCGCGCCTTCTGCCTTGCCGATGTACTGCAGGTCGGCGTCGTAGAAGCGTGCGGTAAAACGCGCTTCGACCAGACTGTTCTGCTGGGTCAGCAAGCGGTTGAAGGTGTCGAGCTTCACCACGACGTCCGGATGCGCCTGCACCAGGGCGTCAAGGTTGTCGTAAACGGTCACCGACAAGAACTGCTGTTGCAACGAACTCACCAGCCAGTCGATGGCCAGTTCCGGATCGGAACTGCTGACAAAGGCATCACGAATCCGCGAGTCGAGCGCATCTTTCGCGCCGTTGACCGCCATGTCGTGGTAACGCTCAAGGTATTGCAGGTTGTCCAGGGTGTTCTCGCTGAGCAACACACCCACGGTTTGCGAATGCTGCAACGTGGCGCTGCTGCCCGCGATGGCCTGGAAGTGACACGACCCGGCGTCGGCTGCGTAAGTCGGGGCTGTGAACAGTGCGCCGCCTGTCAGCAGGGCGACCAAAGCCAGTCGGGTCAGGGTGTTCATCGCGCAAATTCCTTGAGCTGCGTGTTCGATGGACGCGATTTTCCGCCGATTGCCGACAAAGCAGAACTTGCGTTTCGTGATGGTCACTATTACTTCTAGCAATAGTTGCGCGACGTGCAGACTGATACACACTCAACCACAACGAGAAAAACAGCCAATGAGGAGTTCGCCTTGAGAACGTTTGACCTGATCCGTGACGCCGTTCTGCCCGACTTCCGCGAGCGAGTGGCCGAATATCTGGTTCAGTATGAAAGCGTATTACTGGACAAAGGCATTACCGACCGACAGCTCATCAAAGACACCGCCAACCAGTTGCGCGGTTACCTGCGCGGGCTCAACACCACCCGCGTGCTGGGCATGGCTTACTGGGAAGAGCTGGATCGCCGAGTCGTCGACACCTGGCTCGCGCCCGAGCAATAACTGATCGGCACGGTGGTCAGGGTGGCGGCTAGCGACCGCGCCCTCCCCGCTGCCAATGGTCTGCGCGGCAACACGACCTCTGCGAAAAAGCCGCCCGAGCGCTTACAATCGCCGGTCAAACTGCCACTCAGACAGGCTCATCAAGAAATGCCGCTCGACCCACCTACGATGCTGACCCTTTCCATCGCCCTCGCAGCCGCTGCCGCGCTGTACCTGGCGATCGAATGGCGCAGCATTCGTGAGCCTTCGCTGCTGTTCTGGAGCGCCGGTTTTGCCACCATCACCGTCGGCTCCACCCTGGCCCTGCTGCGCATCAGCGGCTTTTTGCTGATCGGCATCTGGTTCGCCAACGGTCTGCTGGTGACCGCGCATTTCCTGTTTCTGCTCGGCGTGGCGCGCTTCACTCAGATCCGACTGTCGCCGGCCTGGTACCTGATCTTCGTCACCTGGCTGGTCTTGCTGCTGTTGCCGGAGGGGCCGCAGTGGTCGAAGGTCATGCTGGCGGCCAATTCGCTGCTGGTGGCCCTGTCGACCCTCAAGGCCAGCGCTCTGCTGCGCCCTCACGGCAAGTCGTTGAGCGTCGGCGCGGTGCAGCTGCGCTATGTTTTGCTCGGGCACGGGGCTTTTTACGTGGCCAAAGCCCTGACGGTGGTGATCCCCGGCACGCTGATTGATCTGGCGGCGTTTCGTGGCGAGATCATTCAGATTTCCCTGGTCGAGGGCGCGATGGCAATCATGTTGATCGCCCTGTCGATGACCGGTACTGAACGTTACCGCCGGGAAAAACAGATCGCCCGCCTCGCCGAGCGCGACCCGTTGACCGCCCTGTACAACCGCCGCGCCCTGGAAAAGCGCGCACCGCGCTTGTTCGAACAGGTTTCGCCGGAGCATCCCGGCGCCTTGCTGCTGATCGACATCGACAACTTCAAACTGGTCAACGACCAGTACGGCCACACTGCCGGCGATCGTTTGCTGATCGCGCTGAGCGAGATGATCCGCTCGGTACTGCCGCGCAATGCCCTGACCGCACGCCTGGGCGGTGACGAGTTTGTCATCCTGCTCAGCAGCACATCGAGTGAGCGCGTCATAGAACTGGGCAACGCGCTGCGCGAGCAGTTTCTGAGCATGACCTCCCAGACATTCCCCACCACCGCCGCCGTGACCCTGAGCATCGGCGCCAGCCTGTTCGATAATCCGCCCGCGCACCTGACGGCGCTGATCGAACAAGGCGACGCCGCCCTCTACGAATCGAAACGCAGCGGACGCAACCGCTTGCGCCTGACCGGACTCACCACTCCAGGATAATAAAAACCATGTCCAGCCTCGATATCCCTTTGCAAGACCTCGCCGCGCCCGAAGGCGTTTGCTATGGCTGCGGCGGCCGCAACCCGCACGGCCTGCACGTCAAAAGCCATTGGCACGAGGACGGCGTGCACGTGGTTGCCGAACACCTGCCGGACGCCAAATATTGTGGCTGGCCGGACCTGGTCTACGGCGGCCTGCTCGCGATGCTGGTCGACTGCCATTCCAACTGGACGGCCATGGCCTACCATTACCGCACCGAAAACCGCGAACCCAGCAGCCTGCCGCGCATCGACTGCGTCACTGGCAACCTCGGCATCAAATTCATCAAACCGACACCCATGGGTGTGACGCTGGTTTTACGGGCAAAGGTCGAGGGTGACGTCGGGCGCAAGACGCGGGTGATCTGTGAGGTGTATGCGGGGGATGTGCTGACGGCGGTGGGTGATTCGGTGTTTGTGCGAGTCGATACAGGGCAACTGGCGGATTCCGCGCACGGGCGAAAAAGCAAAAGCCCCTCACCCTAACCCTCTCCCAGAGGGAGAGGGGACTGACCGAGGCGCCTGGTTGAAATACGCCGACCTGAGATATCGAGCCGAACTCGGGTTTTGCAAAATCCTCACCTCAGCCCTCTCCTTGGGGAAAGGAGACTGACCGAGGCGTCTGGTTGAAATACGCCGACCTGAGATTTCGAACCGGTCTCTGGTCTTGAAAAGCCCAGAAATCGGCTCCCTCTCCCTGGGGAGAGGGTTGGGGTGAGGGGTGAATTCACCACCGAGCCCGATGTGAGCCTGGCTTAGACCTGTTTCACATTCGCCCGCGCCGTATGCAGCTTTTTATAGCTCTCAATCAAGCGCAAATGCCGATCCAGCCCTTCCAGTTTCATGCTGGTCGGCGTCAACCCGTAGAAGCGCACGCTGCCGTTGACCGAGCCAATCGCCGCGTCCATGCGCTCGTCGCCGAACATCCGGCGGAAGTTGGCTTCGTAGTCTTCCAGTTCCAGATCCTCGTCCAGTTCCATCTCCAGCACCACGTTGACCGCTTGATAGAACAAGCCGCGTTCGACGGTGTTGTCGTTGTATTGCAGGAAGGCTTCGACCAGGTCTTTGGCCTGTTCGTACTTCTGCAGGGCGAGGTAGATCAGCAGGCGCAGTTCCAGAATGGTCAACTTGCCCCACGGCGTGTTGTCGTCGAACTCGATGCCGATCAGCGTGGTGATGTCGGTGTAATCATCCTGCTCGCTGTTCTCCAGGCCTTGGGCGAGGTTGCGCAGGCCGACTTTGCTGAGGTTGTGCAGATTGAGGATGTCGGCGCGGAACTGCAGGGCTTTGTTGGTGTTGTCCCAGATCAGGTCTTCGACCGGGTAGATCTCCGAGTAGTCCGGCACGAGGATGCGGCAGGCCTTGGCGCCGATGTGCTCGTAGACCGCCATGTAGACTTCCTTGCCCATGTCTTCGAGGATGCCGAACAGCGTCGCGGCTTCTTCGGCGTTGGAGTTTTCGCCTTGGCCGGAGAAGTCCCACTCGACGAATTCAAAATCCGGTTTGGCACTGAAGAAGCGCCACGACACCACACCGCTGGAGTCGATGAAGTGCTCGACAAAGTTGTTCGGCTCGGTCACGGCCTGGCCGGAGAAGGTCGGCTGTGGCAAGTCGTTCAAGCCTTCGAAACTGCGGCCCTGCAGCAGTTCGGTGAGGCTGCGCTCCAGCGCCACTTCCAGGCTCGGGTGCGCGCCGAACGAGGCGAATACGCCGCCGGTGCGCGGGTTCATCAGGGTCACGCACATCACCGGGAACTCGCCGCCCAGCGACGCATCCTTGACCAGCACCGGGAAGCCCTGCTCTTCCAGGCCTTTGATGCCGGCGAGGATGCTCGGGTATTTCTCCAGTACTTCTTGCGGCACGTCCGGCAAGGCCATTTCGCCTTCGAGGATTTCGCGTTTGACCGCGCGTTCGAAGATCTCCGACAGGCACTGCACCTGCGCTTCGGCCAGGGTGTTACCGGCGCTCATGCCGTTGCTCAGGTAGAGGTTTTCGATCAGGTTGGACGGGAAGTACACCACTTCGTTGTCGGACTGGCGCACGAACGGCAGCGAGCAGATGCCGCGCTGGGTGTTGCCGGAGTTGGTGTCGAACAGGTTCGAGCCACGCAACTCGCCGTCACGGTTGTAAATCTTCAGGGTGTATTCGTCGAGAATTTCGCTCGGCAACTCGTCTTTTGGCCCAGGCTTGAACCACTTCTCGTCCGGGTAATGCACGAACTCGGCGTTGGCGATCTCTTCGCCCCAGAACTGGTCGTTGTAGAAGAAGTTGCAGTTCAGGCGCTCAATGAACTCGCCCAGCGCCGAGGCCAGTGCGCCCTCTTTGGTCGCGCCCTTGCCGTTGGTGAAACACATGGGCGAGTGCGCATCGCGGATGTGCAGCGACCAGACATTGGGGACGATGTTGCGCCACGAAGCGATTTCGATCTTCATCCCGAGGTCGGCGAGGATGCCCGACATGTTGGCGATGGTCTGCTCCAGCGGCAAGTCCTTGCCGGCGATGAACGTGCCGGCGTCTGAACTGGCTACCGGCATCAACAGGGCCTGGGCATCGGCGTCGAGGTTGTCGACTTCTTCGATGATGAATTCCGGGCCGGTCTGCACCACCTTCTTCACCGTACAGCGGTCGATGGAACGCAGGATGCCCAAGCGATCTTTCTCGGAGATGTCCGCCGGCAATTCGACCTGGATCTTGAAGATCTGGTTGTAGCGGTTTTCCGGGTCAACGATGTTGTTCTGCGACAGGCGAATGTTTTCCGTGGGGATGTTGCGCGTGTCGCAGTACAACTTCACAAAGTACGCCGCACACAACGCCGACGACGCCAGAAAGTAGTCGAACGGCCCCGGTGCCGAGCCATCGCCCTTGTAGCGAATGGGCTGATCGGCGATCACCGTGAAGTCGTCGAACTTGGCTTCAAGTCGAAGGTTGTCGAGAAAATTGACTTTGATTTCCATGCGGGATTACCAGAATACGGCTAAACGAATGGCGGCCATTATCCGGTTTTTGCGCGGGAAGTCTTGCCCTTTCGGGATTGGCCGCTGGCCGGCCATGCTGAAAATTGCGGCAGATTCGCTACACTTGGAACACATCCAGGCGATGTCATAGAACACCAATCTGAACATTGTGGCCGCCCCATTGTTCTAGATTCAGAAGACACCGGATCAAGGACGAGCACATGGCCGTTAATCTCGCTGCGATGCCAATTCCCACCCCACAACGCGCCGTGACACGCCGCCTGGCGATTGCCATCGCTGCGCTGTTTATCGCGGGGGTCGTCGCTGCGGTCAGCACCCTGCTCGGTATCGCAAATTCTCTAGACGCCAAGGATCTTCAGCAGAACCAGTTCTATTCCGCGCGCGCCGTAGAAAACCGCATCACCACGTCAAAAAACTACATCACCAGTTACGCCTACTGGACCAGCGCGTATGAAGCCTTGAGCGGGCCGGTCGATATCAACTGGGCCTACACCGAACAGAACATGGGCAAGACCCTGTTCATCAGCGACGGCTATGACGGCGTGTTTGTCCTTGATCGCAATCACACCAAATACGCGGTCATTCGCGGGGAAATGGTCGACTCCGACGTGTCCACAGTGCTGCAAGCGTCGGCCTCGGCGCTGGTCGAACAGGTACTGGCTCAGCCCGATCTCACAAAACCGGTCAGCCGCTATTCGCTGTTCGAAGGCTGGCCGGCACTGATCACTGCGGCGGCAATTATTCCCAACGATGAACGTCCGCTCGACGAACTGAAAAACACCTCGGTGCTGGTGTTCGTCGATAAGCTGACTCCGACCAAACTGCGCAAGATCGGCAGTGGCTATGGCCTGACAAACCTCACCCTGATGCCGGACCAGACCATCGAAACCGGTCAGCCCCGCGTGCCGCTCGACAGCACTGGCTACAGTCTGGTCGCCGACCTGCAGCGACCCGGCCAGCAACTGTTATGGTCGTTGGTGCCGCCGCTCGGCGCGACGTTCCTGGTGCTGATGCTGCTCACTGCTTACTTTTTCCGCCACGCGCTGCGCTCGTCGCAATACGTCGACAACAGCATTGACGCGATGCAGGCCTCGAATCTCGCGCTCGAAGCGGCCAACCACGCGCTTGAAGCCAGTGAAGAACGCTTTCGCGCCGTTGCCGAGGCGGCGTCGGACTGGATCTGGGAAGTCGATGGGCAACTGTCGCTGACCTATCTGTCGGCCCGTTTCAGCGAAGTCACCGGCTATCCGCAGGCCTTTTGGCTGGGTCAGAGCATCGGTGAGTTGCTGACGTGCGACACCACCCCGCTGGAACTGTGGTTGCGCAACCTCAGCGACGCAAACAGCGCCGGTGATTTGCGCTGCAATTACCGCGACCACTCCGGGCAGCCGCGTCATTGTCGGCTCTCCGCGCGGCCGATTTTCGCCAGGGACACCGTCGTCGGTTATCGCGGCACAGCCAGCGATATCACCGACGAGGTCGCCGCCCATGCGCAGATCCAGCACCTGTCAATGCACGACGCCCTGACCGGTTTGCCGAACCGCAACAAACTGGCGCGTTATCTGGAGGAAGTGCTGCTGTTGAAAGAACACGCGCCACCCCTGTCGCTACTGATGATCGATCTGGACAATTTCAAACCGATCAACGATTCCCTCGGCCATCCGGCCGGTGACGCGGTGCTGCAGGAAGTCGCCACACGCCTGCGCGAATGCACCCGCGAGCACGACATCGTTGCGCGTCTCGGGGGTGATGAATTCGTCGTGGTGCTCAATGGCATGGATAGCCACAACGAAATCGACAAATTCTGCACGCGGTTGATCGGCAGCCTGCATCAGCCGATTCTTTACGAACAGCATCCGCTGCACATCGGTGCCAGCGTCGGCATCGCGCTCAGCCGTCGCCACGGTTTCGTCGCCAGCGATCTGATCCGCTACGCCGATATCGCGCTGTATCAGGCCAAATCCGATGGCAAGAACACCTGGTGCTATTTCGAAGCGCACATGAGCGACCAGATCCAGACGCGCCGGCAGATGGAAGATGACCTGCGGCATGCGCTCAAGCACAACGAGTTCGTCCTGCACTACCAACCGCGCTACAAGGTCGATGGCAAACACATCGTTTCGGTCGAAGCGCTGGTGCGCTGGCAACATCCAGCCAAAGGCCTGCTGGGCCCGGACCTGTTCATTCCGTTGGCGGAGCAGACCGACCTGATCGTGCCGTTGGGGCGCTGGGTGTTGCGTGAAGCCTGCGAAACCGCGCTGGCCTGGCCGGAAGACATTCTGCTGTCGGTCAATCTGTCACCCGCGCAGTTTGCCCTCAGCGATGTGGTCGAGGACGTACGGGAGGTGCTCGTGCAAACGCGTTTCCCGGCCAGTCGCCTGGAACTGGAGATCACCGAGAACGTAATGCTCAACGACACCGACGGCGCGCTGACCACCATGAACGCCCTGAAGGAACTCGGTGTGCGCCTGAACATGGACGACTTCGGCACCGGTTATTCGTCGCTCGGTTACTTGCGCGCCTACCCGTTCGACGGGATCAAGATCGACAAGCGCTTTATCGCCTCGATCAGCAGCGGCGCCAATGATCGAGCGGTGGTGCAGGCAATCATCGGCCTGGGCAAGGCCATGGGCCTGACCGTGACCGCCGAAGGTGTCGAGACCGAAGAGCAGCTGGATATTCTCGGGGTGGATCAATGCAATGAAGTGCAGGGTTACTTCATGAGTCGGCCGATCGACAAAGCAGCATTTGCGCGGTTGCTGCGGGATTCCAGAGGCGAGCACCAGAAGTCGAAGAAAGGTCGTGTAACTTGAACGGCTACAGGGCGGATCGACCGCTGTAGCCGTTCGCCGCGTCTTTAACGTTGTGTCCGAACCGGGTCACCGGTAAACACATTGCCAGCATCACGCACCAGTTGCCGCCATTCGGCGCTGGTGATCAGCCCCTGCTTCTCCATTTCATCGGCTGCCTTGAGCAGTTCGTCGTACTGTTCTTCCGGGTCCAGACGCATCTGCGATTGCTTCGCCAGTTTCCGCCATGCCGCCAGTTTTTCTTGTTTGCGCTGATCGAACATCGGACATCTCTCGTTAAGGACTCTCCTGAATAGAAAGAAACGAGATCGCGGTGGTTCAGCGCAGACGACGGATGGACTGTTTGCTTTGGGTACGCCACTCCCACAGGGATTGGGGCAGTTTGTCAGAACTTCTCGGCCACGCGCCGGTATGGATAATCCGGATCCCGGTACTTGCCCGGTTTCTGCCGTTTGGGCAGCTCTATTTTCTCGCGCTTCACATCCTCATACGGAATACGGCTGAGCACATCGGTGATGATGTTCAGCCGCGCACGGCGCTTGTCGTTGGAGTCGGCCACCAGCCACGGCGCGTGTTCGGTATCGGAATGCTTGAACATTTCGTCCCGCGCCCGTGAGTAGTCGTACCAGCGGCTGTAGGATTTCAGGTCCATCGGTGTCAGTTTCCAGGTCTTGCGACCGTCGTTGATGCGCGCCTCGAGCCGGCGGGTCTGCTCTTCGGGGCTGACTTCCAGCCAATACTTGAGCAGGATCACCCCGGACTGGACGATCGCGTGTTCGACCCAGGGAATCGATTTGAGGAATTTATCCGCCTGCTCGTCGGTGCAGAAGCCCATCACCCGCTCGACGCCTGCGCGGTTGTACCAACTGCGGTCGAAGATCACCACTTCGCCCGCCGCCGGTAAATAAGGCAGATAACGCTGCACATGCATCTGGCTTTTCTCGCGATCGGTCGGCGCTGGCAATGCCACCACGCGAAAGACTCGCGGGCTGACGCGCTCGGTCAATGCCTTGATCGTGCCCCCCTTGCCTGCGCCGTCGCGGCCTTCGAAGACGATGCAGACCTTGACGCCCTTGGCGATCACCCATTCCTGCAACTTGACCAGCTCGACGTGCAGCTTGCGCAACTGCTCGAGATAATCCTTGTTTTTCAGCTTCGGACTTTCAGGCGCCGTGGCGGCCTTCTTTTTGCCTTTTGCCATGACCGAACCCTCTCCAATAAATGCAGAAACAGACTGTTGATTGACGGGGTGAACCAGACACGTGAGGTTAGCTCATGACGTGCTGTTTGCCATTGCCGGGCAAAAAGCCAAATTGCCATGTGTTTCGTTCGTCTTTTCCTGCGTCGCACTGTTCATTGCCCTGCCCTTGTCTGCCTGGAGTTTTCTCGATGCCCGCGTCCAAATCCCTGCCCGCCGCCCTCTTGGGCCTGGCCCTCGCCTGCCCGGCGCTGGCCGAGACTCAAGGTCTGGAACTGGGGCAAGTGTTGATTTCGGCCGACGCGCAAAGCACATCAGACGCGAGCGTCGAAGAAGCCAAAACACGCCTCGAACAGGTCCCCGGCGGCAGCAACGTGGTCGATATGCGCCAGCCGCTGCAGGGCCGCGTGGCGAGCAATCAGGATGTGCTGGCGTATCAGCCAGGGGTTTATGCGCAGTCGGCGGGCAACGAAGGCGTGAAGATTTCGGTGCGGGGCTCGGGCATCAACCGCGCGCCGGGCGCCCATGCTTCGGGGATTTATACGATGCTCGACGGCCTGCCGCTGACCGGCCCGGGCGGCACGCCGTATGAATTGCTCGAACCGCTGTGGGTCGATCACGTTGAAGTACTGCGCGGCGCCAACGGTTTTGATCGCGGCTCGCTGGCACTCGGCGGCGCCATTGATTACGTCAGCCACACCGGCTACACCGCGCCGAAACTGCAAGTGCGCTACGCCACCGGCAGCCACGGCTATCAGCAGCGTCAAGTCAGCTCCGGGCAAGTGCTGGGCGACTTCGATTACTACGTGTCGCTCACCGACTCGAACGCCGACGGCTATCAGGATCACACCGCCAGCGAGAGCAAAGGCGTGATCGCCAACTTCGGCTATCGCTTCAACCCGAACCTGGAAACCCGCTTCTATATCCGCTACCGCGAGACCGACAACGACCTCGCCGGCCGCGTGACCAAGCACTCCATCGAACACTCGCCTCGCGCGGCCAACCCGTCCTACGTGGCGCGCGATGACAGCCGCAAGCAACCGGGCAGCACTTTCATCGGCAACAAGACCACCTGGTACATCGACGACGATTCGAGCATCCAGACCGGCCTCGTCTATCACGATTACCCGATGGACCTGCGCGAAGGACCGAACCGTCTGAAGGTCGCCTACACCGACGTCAGCGGCACTTTCGACTACAAGCGCCGTGACACGATTTTCGGCATGGAAAGCCGCAGCAACGTCGGCCTGCGCGTGACCAAGCACCTGCCCAACGACGGCGCCAGCGAGTTTGTGCGCATCCCCACCGGCAACACCGCCAGCTACGCGCCCGGCACCCGTATGCGCAACTTCACCTATCAGGGTTCCGACACCGTTCTGCACTTCGGCAACGACCTGGAAATCGCCGACGACCTCTGGCTGACCACCGGTCTCGCCGCCATCTACACCCGTCGCGAAAGTGACGTGACCTACCCGCAAAGCGGCGGCAAAACCAGCATGAACGACTGGGACTACGCGCCACGCCTCGGCCTGCGCTACCAGATCAGCCCGGACCTGCAAGTGTTCGGCAATCTCAGCCGCTCGGTTGAAGCGCCGCACCCGTGGTCGCTGATCTACAGCTCCAACGTGCGCTTCCCGGCCGGCAATGGCGCGGCGACCGGAACGCAAAAAGATCCGATCAAACTGCAGAACCAGACCGCGACCACGCTGGAACTGGGTGGCCGTGGCGACAGCGCTGTCGGCGAGTGGAGTCTGGCGTGGTACTACGCGCAGGTGCGCCATGAATTGCTCTCGGTGTTGCCGGATGCCAATGCCGTCACCCCTTACGAACTCAACGCAAGCCCGACCGTGCATCAAGGTGTTGAGGCCAGCCTGAACAGCAAACTCTGGTCGGCGGCCGATGGCCGTCAGTTGAGTTTGCGTCAGGCGTATACCTTCAGTGATTTCCACTATCGCGATGATGATCGTTTCGGCGACAACCGCCTCCCCGGCCTGCCGATGCATTACTACCAGGGTGAGTTGCGTTACGACTGGCCGC
Organism: Pseudomonas sp. rhizo66; assembly: GCF_031931925.1. Classification (NCBI taxonomy): domain Bacteria; kingdom Pseudomonadati; phylum Pseudomonadota; class Gammaproteobacteria; order Pseudomonadales; family Pseudomonadaceae; genus Pseudomonas; species Pseudomonas sp. rhizo66. The sequence goes on along the minus strand of NZ_JAUJWZ010000016.1, from coordinate 178,382 downwards.
AGGGGTTCTTTGCGGCGGTGAATACGCAACTGGTGTCCAAGGTGGCCGTGGATTATGCCAACAGCTACTACGCTGATCCTTATGCACTGTTCGGCGCGACACTGGGCTACAACGCGCCGAAGGGTGACTGGCAGGGTTGGGTGGATATGCGTAATTTGACCAACAAGCACTATGCGGCGACGGTTACACCGGGGTATGACGACAACGGGCTGGATGCCGCGCGGTCTACGCCGGGTGAAGGGATGGGGGTTTATGTCGGGGTGTCGTGGAGTTTGCTCTGATTCCTAACCCTGTGGGAGCCAGCCTGCTGGCGATGGCGGCGTATCTGTTGCGAAGAAGCTAACTGACCTACCGTCATCGCTTGCAGGCAAGCTCCCACAGTGATTTGCGCTGCACCCGAATTTTGTGATCTATATGCAAACCTGTGGCAACAGGTTTGCCCGCGTAGGCGTCAGCCGAACACGCGTCGATGTACCTGTTCTATGCCCTGTTTCAGAACGAGTCACGGATGAACACCATGGATACCCAACCAGAAAACCTGCTGGAAAAAAGCCTCAAACGGGCCGCCGACGAACCGGCACATCGCCCCGAGTTTTTCAACACACTGTTGAACTCGAACGTATACATCCTCGGTACTGCTGGTGAGGCCGACGGCCACGTCAATCTCCAAGCCGGCAGCAACATCAGCATCGCCCATTGGCAAAAACCGGACGGCACACCGGTCATCCCGTTTTTCTCGTCCCTGCAAACACTGCAACAGTCCATCGACAGCGAGCAGACCTACCTCGAAATACCCGCCCGATCGTTGTTCGAAATCACACTGGGCGCCCTGCTCTGCCTGAATCCGAAGTCGCCGTACGGCAAAGAGTTTTTCCCGCAAGAGGTGCAAAATTTGCTCGCCGATGCTGTTGGCCAGACCGCCACGGAACGCACGGTCGAGAAAGAAACCAACGTGCTGCTCGGCCAGCCTGCCGAATACCCGTCACAAATGGTCCACTCGCTCACCCAACTGCTCGCCAAACATTCCAATGTGAAGCGCGGATTTCTGGCATTGATGCATGACACCTCGGTGGACGAAAAACCGCACTTGATCGTGGGCATTGAGGCGGACGGCGATATTGAGCGGGTTATGCGTGAGGCGGGCAATGTTGCCGGGGATACCGCGCCACAGGGCGAGCCGGTTGATTTATGCCGGGTATCCCAAGGTGAAGCCGGCCTGAGTGATTACTTTCTCAGGGAAACCACGCCGTTCTATGAGCGCAAGTGGGGCAATAAACTGCGTTCTTTTCTGGGATTTGGCAGTGCCTGATCACGTTCGGTTTTAGCAGTGCAAGCCCGTGCGATCGGGCTTGCTTGTCATGGCGGTGTCATGAGAACTGAAGCAGCTTGGATGCACGGTTCTCAATCTTTAGTGGCTACCTCGTCAGATCGAAAGGATGTCCTCGAAGAAAGGTTCTGCCTGCTCCCACTTCCTACCGGATTTGATCATGTTCATGAAGTTTGATGTTTCCTGGATGGCTTTCTCGATATTGGCTTTGTTCATCTCGTAACCTCCATCGAACATGCAGTGCTGCGCACGGTTCTTATCATCGTACCGGTACATTTCCATCAATTTTCCGGTGCCTCCGACCCGTCGTGTGTGCCCGGCACTGTAACTGTCCTGAATCACATGGGCGATAGCGCCAGTCGCTAGCTCCTGCAGAGTCAACTGAAGCATGGCCGGGCTTGCCGGTTTTCCATTCTTGACTCGAAAGTGCAGCTTCATATCGTAAAGATCCAGAACTGTGCACCTCCCACCCGGCGAGGGGCATCCGACTTTTGCAAAGAACTCATTGTAAGGAGTGCTTCTTCGCAGAGTGTTGTAAGGCACTTCGCCGATTGCCACTCGGTAGGTGTACTCCAACCATCTGCGAAGTCGCTGCAAGGCTATGGTCTGGTCGGCATCACTTGGCAACATCGCGTGCAAGAACTGCAAATCTCCGTAGTGCGACCGGTTCATGATGGTGGTGCCTTTTTCCTCCAGAGCAATCTTGCGTCTGAACTCCAAGGCGTTCCGCCAGCCACCGTAATAAAACGCTTTGCGAAGCAGTTCTTCAGGATCGTCATTCCACTCCACGCCCCCCAGTAGAGGTGAAAGCCAAGTCTGCTCTTTTATCGTTGAACCGTAAGCCTTCAGATAAGCGATCCTGATGATGGCCTCGTGGATGGGCTGACCTTTGCCATCTCTCACATAGTTTTTGTCCTTTAGGCAGCGGTTCGCCAGATTGTTGGAGTAGAAGTAGATGTTGGACACGCTCGACAGAGGATCATAGGCCCCACCATCAAGGCTTTCCGGGCGAATCTCGAAGGCCCCCAGATTCGTACAGATCAGTAAAGCAACCGCAGTCACGATACTTCGCATAGAAGCTCCTTCCTCAATCGACTTGAGTCGAAAGCAAATCGTTAGCCGCTAAGGTTCCGCAATTGGGTTGGCGGCACCGGTCGAACGACTGCACATTGCAATCAGATCTTTTTTCTGTGCTGCGTCCGCAGTACTTTTGATCAGGTTCAGGCACTGCTCCAACACGGCATAACGCTGAAGTCCCTGCGTCAGGTTTTGAGCGGCGACTCCGGTGGAAAACATTTTCCCCAATTGATGCGAAACACCAGATGTCCCTTCGCTTTTTAGCCCTGAATCAAAGCTGCCGAACACCGACATCGCGTCACGCTTGCTGATGCTCAGTACTTGAGCGATCTCTTTTTTCGTTTCGCCCGCTTCGACTTCTTTCTTATTGATACCTTCGGTCACGCTGCCGACAGTTTCCTTCACTTGCGTTGGAGTGAGTACTTGCTTGGACTCAAGTTTGGTTTCTATGTCTGGGGGTAAAATTAGCAGCTCGGACAACTTTTTAGATAGCGGCTTTGAGTCAAGAGAAGTTTTATTGTCAATTAGTGTTTTGTGCTCGATGAGCTGGGTTCTCGCCGACTTCAGCAAACTCACCTGTTGTTCTTTTACGACAAGGTCTTTTGTCAGCTTCGCTACTGCCTGTTGTTGCTCCGGGGTTGCAGCAGCCCGTTCAGCTTGCGGTCCCTCGCCATACGTTGCATAAATTTCTTTTATTGGCGTAATAACACCTTCGGTCTCCTTCGACACAGCCAATGGGACATACGCGGCATCGATGTTCTTGAAGCCAAGGTTCATGCTAAAACCCGTTGATTCAGTCGTAGGCGCTGAAATATCAATGCCCAGTACTTGTTTAGAGGTATACACCAGAGGTGCTTGCTGCAACGGTGAACATCCACCGATCAGAAGAGTTGTGGTCAGAATGTATTTATTCATGGAAGGCTCCTTGGGCGGGATAGATGCACAGGGTATTGACATCGACCCCGGCGGATTCAAGAGTCGCTCTTAATGTGTTGGCAGCTTCGGCACTGGTATTGATGAAAACCGCTACGCATTTACTGGTGGGCAGGCTTAGGAAGGTCTCTCTGTTGTAGCCGATAGATAACCCGGTCGGGCCACTAATAATTCCGACACCGCGGCTTTCCAAGTAAAGAGTTTTTTGCGCCTGGGTCGAATCGATGGTGTAAATGGGTAACCCGTAATACTTTTGAACCAATATGCCCTCGTCATAAACATTAATAACGCTGCAGCCCGATAGCGTCGCCATTGCCAATAGGAGTGTGACGATCGCAATGAACCACCCTCTTCCTGGAGCGAACTTTGTGTTCCGACTATTGAGCATCGAGCATCCTTGCTTGGTGAAAGGTTACGGGGGCTCCACGCACTTCGCGTTGACCTAAAAACCAATATAGACGTGTTTTCTGAGACTGCTACCAGCACCGCATATTTCTTTATGCAATGTTGTATGTAATGCAATGAAAACTCTGCTACGGCGTCACTGATCAAAAATATGGCGCCATTATTTTGCAGAGGTGAGTTATCAGGGATTCAAAACTTGGAAACTAGTGAATAGTTGCAATTAATAACCTGTAATGAAAAGAGACTGCTTCGACCCGTTTTACCATCACACGAGTCGCAGCATCAGGACTTCTCCAACAAAGCGGCGATCCTTTTCCGCTTGCAGAGCGATGAGTGGCTGCACACCACGCAAATGTTGCAGCGGATTTTGCAGGATTTTGAGCAGCCGCCACTCGTACGCCTGCGCACCCTGGTGCAGGCATTCATTCGTTCAGAGTGCGACGAAGCGCAGATGCGCGGCGCACTGAACGACGCCGCCCCGCTCTACCGCAACGCCCCGGAGGCCCACGCAGTGCGCGCGGCCGGGCGGCAGTTTTTCGCGACATTCATGGAAGAGTTGCTGCCCGACGTCGGTGAGCAAATTCGCACGTCGGCGTGCGATCTGATCCTGACGACGCTCAGTTCGGTCGGCAAGGATTTTTCCGGCAGCCCGCGTACCGAGGAGGATATTTCGGTATGCGCCGGCGGGCTGGCGGATATGTTCAGCGCCTATGTGCTGGCGCTGAATGAGCGGCGTGCACCGCTCACACGCGCTTCGGCAGCTTCCAGTTCGGACGAATGAAATGGCAGGTGTAGCCATTCGGAATGCGCTCGAGGTAATCCTGATGCTCCGGCTCCGCTTCCCAGAACGGCCCCGCCGGTTCGATTTCGGTCACCACGCGGCCCGGCCATAGTTTCGACGCGTCGACATCGGCGGCGGTGTCCTCAGCGATGTCGCGTTGTTCTTCGCTGAGGTAATAAATTGCGGAACGATAGCTGCGTCCAAGGTCGTTGCCCTGACGGTTTGGCGTGCTCGGGTCGTGGATCTGGAAGAAAAACTCAAGGATCTGCCGATAGCTGATCACCGCGGGATCGAAGGTGATTTCAATGGCTTCGGCGTGGTCGCCATGGTTGCGATAGGTAGCGTTCGGCACATCACCGCCGGTGTAACCGACGCGGGTCTGCAACACACCGGGATAGCGCCGCAGCAGATCCTGCATGCCCCAGAAGCAGCCGCCGGCGAGGATGGCGGTTTCGGTTTGAGTGGTCATGGCGTGTCATTCCTCTTCGGGGTGTTGGGTATAGCGATGGTTATGAGGGCGGGTTGGCGGATTCCAAGGGGCTGAGCCAATAGAACTAGCGCGTCGAAAGCTGATTGGCTTGCTCAAGCAAAGGCCCGGTGATTCTGCGACCGTTGTAATCACTGACAAAGTAATTGATCCGGTTCGCCAGGTGCTGAATCGATAGCCAGCCCAAACCGTGGTAGTCGCGCATTTCCTCGGCGTTGAGCTTGATCATGGACTGGTACCCCACAAAAGACGCTTCACATTCAACGAGGATGTAGACAGAACCATCTGCGAGCTTGAAAAGTCGCCAGTAGCTGTCGTTGGTGTGATATTCCGCGGGAGTGAGTCGAACCAGTTCCATGATTGAATTCCGTGGGTTTTCTTTTGGTTTCGAGACCATAACATGGCTGCAAAGCCACGGTTTTAGATGAGACGCTTCTGGCCGGTTGCCGACGTTGACGACATTCATTTCAATTCAAAAACGCCAATCACGGGTACTGACGAGACAAAAGTTATGAGAACAGCACATTCACCTGCTAGACGCCATTAGACGCGAGCTCCAGCATCCTGGTGAATTGAGCAATCGCCAGATGAATCTCATCCTGAGTATCGCCATCCCAATCCTCCACCGTCGACAACTCAGCCCTCAGCGCGTCAATTCGACCGCGTATTTCAGCAACCTCTTCGTCCCCACACTGCTGCGCAATTGCCGTCCACTTTTCATCCGAAATACGCTGCTGCACGGAAAGGCCCACACTCGCTTGCGCGATCATTGCTGACAATTTGCTCATCAAATATCCCTCCTCTATTCCTTGCAGACAATCGGCCCTATGCCCTCACCGGAAATAGGCATGATGTCATTGGCCGGGCTGAGGCACAGCGCTTTATTACTGAACAGACGCCCAAATCAGCGGGTTAAACGAGACCGGATCTATGCCGAAACACAGTCCGGGGATACCTCAACGTAACTCGACTCCCCGCCACCCTCGCCCCCCGACAACCAACCCCACACAAACCGCAACGTCGTCCGCCCCGCCTCATCAACCCCCACCACGCCCCGCGACCAACCCGCGCGAATCTCGCCATCCGTGGTGATGCACTGATAAAGCAGCTCGATACTATCCGGCCCGGTCACCCGCCCAACCTGGTTGCCCATGCGAATATGCCCACCCGCATAAGTCCCCCAAACCGCCTCGCCTTCGACGAAGTAGTGAAACACCGTGCGCGCATCGAGAGCAGAACGGGTTGCGCGTGTACTTCGAACAGGATTGGCGCTATGCATTGCTGTCGCTGTCCATGTATCTGGGCCTGGGGCTGATCGTCAATGTCACGTTGTTTCAGGCATCGCCGGTGGCGCTTTGGTGGTTGCTGGATGTGATCATGATTGTGTTGCCGATTGGCGCGTTTGTGGCTCGGTCGCGTAAAGCGTATGCGGGGATTACCCTAATCTACGTGCCCATCAATGTCATCGACATGCTGATTTCGCTGGCGAATTAACTCCCACCTGTAGCGAGAGGACTTGCCCCCGATGGATCGCGAAACGGTTCCCGCTCCTCCAGTCCACAAAGACATCGCAAAAACAGCTCTAACTGCCCTGTTGAAGCAATTCCTGGACTTTGTTTAAAGACACTCAAAGTTACGCCATCCCAACCTACAACGCCTTGCGCCGTTGCCTACGACTACGCCAGAATCCGCCGGCTTGTGCGCCTTGGATGCAGGTTCTATTGTGGGTCGGTCACTGAATAGCAGTGATCGGGTTTGGTAGCCCGACTTTCCCAGGCGCATTGCGCACCTTTCGCAGAGATCGCTTTTTTGATCTCCGCTTTATGGTGGCCATGCGTAGGGCGTCCTCGGACGCGCCGGGCTCCTGGGCCGGTCTACCAACCTGTGCATGGCCGCCACCCCTCGTTTGGTAGCGAAGTGTGATGGCTCCTTAATCGTTTCCCAGGAGTTTCATCTATGTTCAAAATTACGCCGAATCCGCCAGAAATCGATCCGATCTCGGGCGACGAATCCCCAGACGCAAAGAAATTCAACGAAGCCGTCGACCGCGCCCTCTCCCATTACCTCGGCGCCGCCCCGAAAATCATGCTCACCCCGTACCAAACCAACACGATGTTTATCGCCAATCCAAAAACCAAAACTGAAGAATTGCTGGTGAACGCCAGTGAATCACTCGGCTCCGCCTCTGTAATGCTGGGCGATGTGATCGGACTGGTTCACGGACCGGCACGCAAGACACTGCAAGGCATTGCGCAGGTGGTGATGCTTGGGGAGTTGGCGGTGAATCGGGCGCTGGATAACGTGGTGCCTACGGAGTAACAAAAATCCCTCCATGACGGTTGGGATGCCGTCATGGACGGTAGACCAGACATACGTCCCAAGACTGAAAATAATTCCGCCCCTTTTTTGGCCAGAAACTGCCGTTCGCGCACCTCAGCGCTGATCCCATGGCCCTAACGTTTGACATGAGAGGCGGCTGGCTTGCCGGACGCCCCTCCTTTCGATGGAAGGGCTAGGCGTACTTCGCCGCCGTCTTCAGGAACTTGCCAAACGCAAAGAGAGCCATGTCAACTTTCCTCTGTTCCATACCACCGAAGGCTTTGAAGAAAGGGATGTACTCTTGTTGGTAGGTCTCGTACTTTCGCTTGCTTGTTCTTGGAATCTCTTCAATTTTCCCCGTCTTCATATAGCGCATGGCTCTGAAGACATGTTGATCAAAAATTGGCCACTCGCGTGGCGATAAGCAATGGAGGTAGAAAATATTCCAGATCGCGCTGCCGCTTTGCTTGTGATTGAGGTAGCGCGTTACCGGATCGTCGTTGAAGGATGTGGTGTAGTTCTCTGCAATGCTTAGAAGCTTCCGTCCCGCGATTTTTTCGATTCCATTTTTCCATTCGAAGAGTTGCCGCAATGACTCCTCGGTCAACGGACTTCCAATGTTATCCGTGTACTTTTCATCGCTTTTATATTTGTACTTTGACGACCAGTGATCCAAAAAGCGAGGCAAGTCTTGAAACTGGATTTGAAAGGAAAGATGCATTTCTGTCACCTCAAAAGCGCCGAACGATTAATCTAACGGACAGACAAATGCGCAGCATTTTGCTGTCCCACGAGTGAGTGAGCAACGGCTGAGCGCATTGTTAGGTGATCATTCGCCAAAAGCTGTAGAGCGGACGCCATAACGCCACTACGTGACTATGCCACCAGACCCGCCTTCAGAAACAGCAGACAGAGTTTGGTCGGGAGAATGGCACCGCCATCAAGGCCGCCATTGTTCATTCCCAGACCGGCGTTCACAAATGCAAGCAGAAGAGACTCATCCATTTTGACTGCATCTTCGATTTTCGCCCTAGAAAATTGGCCAACTTTGTCAATGTCAAAGGACGGGATTCGCTCCAGAGCGAATAGGATGCGGCTAAGCTCTTCAAACGAAATTTCTTCTCTGGCATAAGCCGCAAAACATTTTGCTGCCAATTCAGGCTTTTTTGCGCTCTCCATTCTTTCCAGAATTTCGATTATTGTCTCACCTACTCTTCCCGCGAATTTGTCGTTTTCTCCAAGCTTGCGAAGCATTTCATTTCGCTTGTCTTCTGAAATCTCAGAAAGCTCGCTGAGAAAACGAAGAAGCTTGCCGCCGAAAACGTGATCCCTGATAGATAGTGTCGCGCTGAAGATACCGGCTATGGTGCTAACAACCGGGATTGATTTCGCAGCCTCAGAGGCAAGCAAGGCATCTATTCCGAGCTCGACATATTCCTTTGCTGCATCTCCCATTGCGCCGGATCGTATTACCTTCGCGAGCTCTGAACCACGCGGTGAGTCTTTCTTGTCCATGAGTCCCCCCCCCTATTTTCACGTGAAAATTACCAGGATGCTTATCCGCAATGCTCGGCTCGCTTGGACTCGATCGAGGAGCAGCAGGAGCACGTGAGCGAAGGCTCTTGGGGCGTCGACGGTGTATGCGGCTAACTGTACCGCCTTAATATTGCGAACGCCAAATGTCCGCCTTTGGCCAAAATCTGAACCAGCACCATCTGCTCACCACCCAGTCCAAAAAACGGCTGCTTCCCTGATTACGCAGCCTCTTCACCCCTTCTTCTTAATCAATTTATTCAAGTAATACCTCAAACTCCACCGATCCTTCGGCCGCGGCTTATAACGCGTTTTATTCCTCTGCCCCGGCTCCCCGCCCACCCCGCTCGCCGTGTAGTAATAAAGCGCAATCGACCGCCGAGTGATGTGTTCCGGCGTAGTCAACGGCTCCGGATGCCCATGGTTGCTGTCCTTATCCGTATTGAAAATCACACACCGGTTATAAATCGGCAGCACCTTCTTCAGGCACTTCTTCATCCCCACATCCCAAAGCTCCAGGTTGCCGCCATACGCCTCCTGCCAGTCCTCGGTGAGGTAAATAATCACGTTCAGCCGCCGCTCAACATTGAGCTTCTTGTTCAGCCGAAAATCCGAATGCACGCCGAGGAAGCCGCCGGTTTTGGTTTCGTGCAGGCCGCCGCCGGTGAAATAGGGATCAGGAATCAGCCCTTGAATGCCGGTGAGTTTTTCGAGGAATTGCAGCATCGGTGCGGAGTTGAAGGTGTTGAAGACGTTCTTCAGGTACGGGCTGCAGGCGTTGGGGCTGATCTGGCGTTTGAGTTGGCCTTTGTAGCCGCGCTCGTAGATCTGTTCGTTGTTGGTCGGTTCGACCGGGAAGTGTTCGCGGATGCTGGCGATGACGTCGGCTTGCAGGAAATTGTCGATGACGATGTGCGGGAATGGTGTGGCTTGGGTGTATTCGTGGGTCAGCGATTCGCCGAAAGCGCTGGCGGCGTTTTGGTCGAAGTCGAGTTCTGGGGACAGGGTGATGGGAAGTGTTTGTGTGTTGGCTTGCATTGCCGCTCCAATTAACTTGAATGCTTTCAGGTCATGTCAAACAGGGCCAAGCGCTGGAGGCGTCGCCGCTATTTGCTTGCTGAGTAAAGATGCGAGCAGGTTGCCATGTCGGCAATGGGCTGCCGAGTGTCCTTTGCTTAAACGTGGCGCGGCGGTGTTACGGCATGTTTCCGACCGTCACAAACCCGTCATATTTCCTCTGCTAACCTCCTCGGCGCCCTACCCTTCACCCCTGTCCTAGAGCCCCCAACCGAAGGTGCCGCCAAGGTGTTTCCGACTCCTGTTCGCCAGCAAATCATCCTGCGCTCCGACAATCTCCGTTCGGACGACTTCGGTGCACTGTTTTCGAAGCTGTTTGGTAATCGCTATGCGGACAATCCGCCGCTGCCGTCGAACATCATGATTGGCGGGGTCTACGGTCGGCACGATGGCGTGAGTTTTCGGCGGATGCATTATCACGGTGATTTCACCGTGGCTTTCCCCGATCCACAGGATGAGATCACGTTCGTCATTCCCACTGCCGGCAAGATCGTTTTCAACCATGCCACCGAGTCTATCGGGGTGTCGCACGTTGGGCTGGCGATTGATAAGGCGGATATCCGTTCGATGCGTTTTCTGGATGATCACGCGCATCACGGCATGTCGATCAATCGTCTTCAGCTCACCGAGCGGCTATCGGCGCTATTGGATAAACCGATTCTGCAGAAGATCGTTTTTGAGCCGAGTGTGGATCTGGAGACGGCAGCGTTTCAGGGGATCAAGGCGTTGATCGATCTAGCCACAGGCACTGAGTTTGATCTGCTGATCAACAGCGGGACGCTGATGCCGTCGCGGTTGCGCGAGATGTTGATTGATGCGGTGTTGGAGGCGTGGCCGCATAATTTTTCCGAGGTATTGCGGCGGCCGACGGCGATGGTTGCGCCACGGCATGTGAAGTTGGCGGTGGAGTTTATTCAGGCGCATCCGGAGCAGTTGGTCAGTGGTGTGGATCTGGCGCGGTTGAGCCATGTCAGTCAGCGCGCATTGCAGGAGGGGTTTCGGCGGTTTGTCGGGATGTCGATTGTGGCGTATCAGCGGCAGGTGCGGCTGGAGCGGGCTTATGAGGTTTTGAAGCAGCGGGGTTTGGAGTCGGTGACGGAGGTGGCGTTAAGGTTTGGCTTTAGCAATGTGGGGCGGTTTTGTCTGTATTTTCAGAGGGCTTATGGGGTGAGTCCTGGGGAGTTGAGAAGTAGTTTTCGCCCCCAGTGCTGAACAATTCGCGATGCTCTCGCGAGGGCTTTCGATCTTTTTAACGGCGCAGCGGCCTCATATCGCTGCCTTTCCAACCTGGCGCACGTTACTGGACATCGACAAACGCCAAAAGGCTCAAGGCTGCCATTAGCCCCCCTATTGCAATGATGGCAAAATGACTACACTTGAGCGACACTCATCGAGACGTCTCGACCGGGACCCTCGCGGCATACAAGGAGATATTATGCAACGGACTTACCTATCAGATACTAATTCTGACTATAAATGCCTTGAGGATTACTTATCTAACGGTGAATTCGGCAAGTTGCCGGATAAACAATCCCATACCTTGCAGCATGATAGTTTAAACAATGCGGCGATTTTAGAGTTTGTCAGACAAGGGAATCCTGAGTTCGTATCTCTAGACTCCAACAACGAAGTACTGAACGGCATTAACGATCTTCTCGATGCTCACGTATTGCCAACTCGCTACGACGCACCGACTAGCTTCCACTTACTCGATTCTTTGGTTGCAACGCTTAGAAGCACTGTTGAACGATTAAACATCGATACCAAAAACTTTCCACTTCATGCAACTGTACCAACAGGAATGATCAACGCAATGGTCGTTGATCTACCCTGCTCCTCAAAACCCTTCCTGCTTTTTGACTCGCAACTATTCACCTTTTGCAACTTAATCGCAAAAATATATGCACAATGCCTCTTCCCCGCTGCGGGCACAAACTTTGTTAGCACAGACACAATAAAACAAACGATCGCTAACGATCCGGGCATTGCCCTACGATTGACTGGATTACTGGATGCCCTTGTAAGAAATGGAAGACCCGGCACATCAAAACCTTTCCCTGTCGATCCTAGGTCTGTAAGGCTGGCACATGATCTCTGCAGGGGTATGGAGCTTTTCATAGTCGCCCATGAATTTGGCCACGTGTATGCCGGCCATCTTGATACCCCGAACTCTAAATTTCACATGTCTGAGGCAAGCTCCGAGATATCAAGTTCACATAGAAAAGAATATGAAGCCGACTACGCAGCCTTGATTTTTACTACCCATGCCTTAGAACACGAAGAATGGGATTTCTGGCAGATTAATTCTTCTATTAAGCTATTCTTCTCGACTCTCGACCTGATCAACCGCTATGCCGATTACATTACCAATGGGCCAAATAGAAAATTTACGAGTAAAGAAAGTGAAACTCACCCTTCTAATGAAAATAGAAAAAGATCCATCGACATCGCGATAGGCGAACTTGAAATACCAGCTGTGCAACGGAACCTGGCCAGCCACCACGGGATTTTAATTGAGGAGGCTACGCAGTTGCTCTGGGCCTCCATTACAAGAGACAAGGGCGCACTGGGGAGAAATGATCCCTGCTCATGTGGTTCTGGATTGAAATATAAAAAGTGTTGTTCAGCGTAAACAATCACTGAAAAAAATAGACCTTTGCGGAGGTCTATTTTGATGTAGGCGACGAGCTATTCAATATTGGCTCGACACTGCTGAAGCCTTAGTCAATTATGGCTTCAAATCCTTGAGATATTTATACAACCCAACACCCCGCTTAAAGAATTTCCACTTCAAGCGGTCATCCTGGCGCAAAGATAAAGCGGCGAACAATCCCTTCGGATTCTTCAGATTCTCCCGCCTGACTCCTGATATAGCACTACAGGAAAACTCAAGTTGTTCCCGAATGCTTTTGTAAGCGATATCGACAGTTGATTCTTCAATGGGTAATTGAATGGAAAAATATTTGCCATTGAACTCTGTAAAAAGCAAAAGCATCGGAAGATCTTGAGTATTCTCCAACTCAAAGAGTTCAATAATTTCGCGATTTTCCTCGGGTTCAATCCATATGGGCACCATCATACTCATAGACCCCCCAGGAAATTTGGGGCAACTATGCTCGCCCTGCGCAGGACGAATTGAAAAAACAGCAAAATCCTCTCCAGTGATTTTATTGAATGCCTTCCAACGATCTTCATCACGCAAGACTTTTATGAGGTTAGGATGCTCATCCCCGTATAAAACAACACCAAACATTTGAGCGACGTCATTGTTTGATTTGTATTCGTGCACGAGCGTCTTGAATCTACTCATATCGCGTCCATTAACGTTGAAATAATCTTCCGTATCGACGCCTTGAAATATCGCGCAATTCAAGGGTCACAATTGTTCAACAACCTCTTTTTCGGCACTGAACGGAGCCATGATAGCCGCATTCAGTGGCTACTCGCCACTACTGGTCGATGGCCTCGGACTCAATAAAACAATGCAAAGCACTAGCACACGGCATCGCTGCACTATGTCGGAAATAATCCTCCCAGGCTCGTGCGCGCAGCCCGACCGCTAGCTGCGCAGCCGAGCCCGGTGACCTTTAAAACGCGTAGCTGGCCTTGAGGCCGCCGTTGAAGCCGTGGCTGTCACCGCCGCCATTCGCGCCGACTTCTGCGCCCAGGCTCAGGGCGCCGAGGCTGGCCATGACGTTGACGCCGCCGCTGAATTGGTCGCGGTTGTCGAAGGCGGCGCGTTGTTCGATATCCAGGCCCAGCAGGTGACTTTGGCTGTCGACCTGGTTGTCGCCCAGTGTGCGTTCGTAACCCACTTGCACACCCGGCACCAGTTGCCAACTGCCCATCGCCACCGGGGCGAAGGCGACATTGAGGTTGGCGACTGCGCTGCGGCGGGTGGCGCTGTTGTCGTCGACGTCGAGCACCAGTTCGCTGCCCTTCTCTTTGAAGCCGTTGAGGTCGAGGTGGCTGACGCGAAAACCGAGGCTCGGCTCGAAGGTCATGCCGTTGACCGGGGCGCGATAGCCCAACGCAAGCGTGGCACCGCTGAGGTTGCCGTGGCTGTCGCCCTTCGCGGTGCCGAGGCCACCGCCGAGGTCGCGTTTGCTGTCGTAGTCGATGTAGCCGGCGCTGGCGTTGGCGTCGACGAACAGGCCTTGTTCGAGGCTGGTGAAGCCGTAGCGGGCGCCGAAGTTGAGGAAGGTGAAGTCGGTGTCGGCTTCGCCACCTGCGCCGCCAACAGTGCCTTTGCTGTAGCCAAAACCGCCGCGTGCGCTGAGTTGATCGCTGAAGCGTTGGGTGATGCCAACCATCAGGCCTTGGCTGTGTTCGTTGCTGCTTTCGGCGTGGGCCGAGCCGTCGGTGCCGAGATAGCCGGCGAGCGCGGTGGTCCAGAGGCGGTACTGGCCGACTTTGAGGTCGCTGCCGCTGGCGAACGGTGCGGCAGCTTGTTCGATCATCGCGTTTTGGCGCAGAAGGTAGCTGGCGGCGTCGGCATGGACTTGTCCGCCGACCTGGGATTCGACACCGCCGAGGGTGCCAGCGTCGATGGCCGATTGCAGGTAGTAGTTGTAGGCGCTGTAGGTGCCGGACAGGTTGGTGTTCTGCAACTCGCGGAGCAATTCGGCGCCGGCAGCGGCGTTGCCGATCAGCCCGGCCTGACCCGGCAGGCTGTTGTATTCGACCAGTTTGCCGCGCAGGACGTAAATGGTTTCCTGCGACAGACCGAGACCTTGTTTGAGGTAGTTGTCCATGCTGCCGTACTCGGTAGTGACTTCATCGAGGCCGGCCTGCAAGTAACTGGCCTGCACGCCGAGCAACGGCTCGTAAATGGCTGCCATGCTCGGCGGCAACGCCTTCAACGTGGCGGCGACGCGGGCGGCGGTGTAGTCGTTGGTCGCCAGGTAGTTGGCCATGATGGTGGCGTTGTCGACCCCGGCAATGCTCTGCAACACGGCGGCGGTCCAGCCGGTGCGATCCTTGCCGGCGGTGCAGTGGAACAGTTGCGCGGCATCGACACTGGCCAGTTCATTGAACAGCACGCCGAACTGGTCGCGCATGCCGGCGTCGCTGACGAAGGCGCGGTTGGTCTGCTCCATCATCGCAATGGCGTCGGCGGCGCTTTTGAAGGAGATGTTGGTGATGTTCGCGCCGGACGTGGTGCTGCCGATGATGTCGATGTTCTGGTAGGTCGCACCACTGATCAGCGTGTCCGGGGTGGCGGCGATTTCGCTGGGGGTGCGCAGGTCGTAGATGGCTTTGATGCCGAGACTGTTGAGGGTCGCCAGATCGCTGGCCGTCGGCGTCAGCGCGTTGGAGCGGTAGAACACGCCGCTGCGCATCGTGCCATCGTGGGCCGTGGTGTACGCGGCGGTGGTACCGGCGATATCACGGAAGTTGTCGATGCCCTGCAGGCGCGGTGTGTCGAGCGGCACGGGCTCGGCAGCATGGGCGGCGGCGATGGACAGGCTCAGTACGGACAGCGAACACAGAAGACGTTGAAACACAGTGCAGCCTCATTGTTTAAGCGTTGGGCTGGTCACTATGGGTAGGCAAGTGATACTGGATATGACAGTTTCGGCTTCAACGGAAATGGCTGCGCGATCGGGCCGTGGGGTGCGTGATCGGTCCATCCACCGGCAGAGAAAGTCTCAGGGATTACGAAAGTGGAAGATCTGATTCGAATGGCAACACACGAAGATGCCGCCATGATCAGTGAGCTCATCGTGAACATGGTGCCCTCCTCGATAACGGCTGAAGGTTTTTATCGATCGCTTGGGTTCGAGACGAATATCACGGCACCGAGCGAACGATCATCATGCAAAAGCAATGGTGATGGCAGTGCCGAACCCACCGTAGAACCATTGCAGCAGTGAGCCTGCTCGCGATGGCGGCCGGCCAGCTGAGGTGCGTGTTGGCTGAAAAGCCCCCATCACGAACAGAAAAGGTCTGAAGGCATCAGCGCAAACTCAATCGACGATGAACAGTTTCGCTCCAGTGGCGGTGAAGGATCGATGGCCTTCTGCGTCGTTGCCTACCTGGTAACTCATGCCGGGAGTCAATGTGAACTGGCGGCCATCCTCCAGTTCGGTCTGCAACTGCCCTTCCAGGCACAGGAGGATATGGCCGCGCCAGCACCAATGATCAGCGAGGTAGCCGGGGCTGTACTCGACCATCCGCACGCGCGTTGCGCCAAACTGGCAGGTTCGCCACCAGGCCGTGCCGGTTACCCCGGCATGCGCCTCCGGTTCTATGGTTGACCAATCGGTGGTACCGAAAGGAATGGCGGTGAGATCCATGGCTACCTCGTTGATGTTCGCGAAGCGCGCAAGGTATCAACGAGGGAATTGTGCCGATAGATACAGACTGCGCGGATTTGCGGGATACAGACTCTGAACACGTCCTTGTGGAAGCTGGCTTGCCAGTAAAGAGGCCCGGTCACGCAGTTCTCAGAACGCAGAGAAACCAAACAATCCGGGCAATCAGTTAAATTGATCTGGAGCAGTATTTACCCCACACGGCAGCCGTAATCTGCAATCGCTGAAAACAGCCGTGCTGTGCGCACGTCACAGGCCTTGAGGCCAAGGTGGCGCCATGAACAAAAAACGCATTGTCTGGGGGAGCATTCTCCTGGGCCTTCCGTGTGTCTTGCTTCCGGTTATTTTGATGGGTTACGTCGCCTGGATGTTGAATCTGGCCGCGGCTCAGCAACGGCTGGAAACCCTCGCATCCGTCGCCTCCAGTCGTGCCCATGGCACCTTCAATGAAGCGGCCGGCGCGCTGAAATCCATTGCCGGTTCCCGGCTGGTGCCGTGCACACCGGAAAGCATCGACGAGATGCGTCTGCTGACCATCAACACGCTTTCGGTGAAGTCGATCGGTTATGTCGAAGAAGAGATTTACGCCTGTGGTTCCTGGGGGCCGGTGGGGCAGCATGCGACGCCGTGGCGTGAGGATTTCACAACGGCGGATGGCGTGCGGGTTTCGCTCGGTGTGCAATCGCGCATCGTCCCGGCCAAGCCGATGATGGGGTTGCAGTACGCGGCGTTCAATGTGCTGGTCGATCCCGAGCAGTTTCTGCATGTGATGCTCGAAGAGGATCTGCACTTGGCGGTTGGCACCGCGACCGGACAATTGGTCAGCGCCTCGCGACCGGGCGCGGAGCACTTCTTGGCGCGCGTGCATTCAGGCCCGCATTCGGGCCTTGCCGACGGCTACCTCTACACCCTCGTCCACAGCGGTGACTGGGTCGCCATCGCCGCGCTGTCACGCCATGAATTGATGCAAGGCCTGATCCGCCGGGAGATGTTGCTGTTGCCGATCGGTGGCTTACTCTCAGGCGTGCTGGTGCTGCTGATCGTGCGCCGTACCCGCCAACGTCTGTCACCGCTGGCCGAACTGCAACTGGCAGTACGCAATCGCGAGTTCATCGTTCACTATCAACCGATCATCCGCCTCAGCGATGGTGCCTGTGTCGGCGCGGAAGCTCTGGTGCGTTGGCAACATCCGGACGGCACGCGGGTGAGTCCCGATGCGTTTATTCCGCTGGCTGAACACAGCGGTTTGATTCTGCCGATCACCGATCAGGTGATCGACAATGTACTGCGGGACGTCGGCCCGTTGCTGGTCAAAGAGCGCAGCCTGCACGTGGCAATCAACCTGGCGGCGAAGGACGTCAGCAGTGGCCGTTTCCTGCCAGTACTCGACACTGCGTTACGCCGCGCCAACGTGCAGCAAAAGCAGATCTGGCTGGAAGCCACTGAGCGCGGTTTCGTTGAGATTGACGCAGCCCGCACCACCGTCAATCGTGCCCGCGAGCTGGGTTATCTGGCGGCCATCGATGATTTCGGCACCGGTTTTTCCAGCCTCCAGCATTTGCAGCAACTGCCGCTGGATGTGCTGAAGATCGACAAATCGTTCGTCGACAACATCGACCACGACGCGGCGACCGGATCCGTGACCGGCCACATCATCGAAATGGCCAAGAGTCTGCGCCTGCAAATCGTAGCCGAAGGCATTGAGACCGAAGCGCAACGGGATTACCTGCGCGGTCAAGGTGTGCAGTTTGGGCAGGGCTGGCTGTTTGGCAAGGCGATGCCGGCGGCGGAGTTTTTGCGGTTCTATCAAGAGCGCAAGAACATGATGGCTGAACACGACGCGCAGGAAGCAGCGATGCCGGTTTAAGCGCCAAGGCAGGGAGAATAGTCTTCGTTGATCCCCGCCGTTGCCAAAATTTGCATCACGTTTCAGTTGGTCTGGCTGACAACCTTGATGTCCGTAATCCCTACCCGCTCGGCCCGTTCGAGGATCTGTTCGGGTGTTGAGTCTGCAGTGGGCATCATCAGACCGTTTTCCGCATCCCCCAAGTGCAGTTGAAGCAGATGCATCGCGGCCTCGTGCTCGGCCAGTTGCTGTTCCTTGAGTTCCAGCAGAAAAGTCCGAGGCTCGCCGTTGAATCGGTATTCGATGTGATAGGTGTACATGAGGTCATCCGCGTCAGTAGGAAAAGGCACTGATTATCCTGACGCGACGGTCAGTTTTTAGTTCAAATTTAATCGCCTCTCTGACCAATCTGAATTTCATGGCAAACTTTTTCCTTGCCGAGGCGTCCCTTTCTTAAACCCCCAACCGGCTGATTTCAGCCAAGGACTGGCGATGACCTTCTTCATTTTTCTTCTGGCCTGCGCAGCCGCAGCAACCACCGGCGTGATGTTCAAACCGGGGCCGTGGTACGAAGGGCTGAACAAACCCGGGTTCACCCCGCCCAATTGGGCGTTCCCGGTGGCCTGGACGATTATCTATCTGCTGCTGGCCTGGGCCGGTTACCGCTTGAGCCTGATCCCCGGCAGCCAGACCGTGCTGGCGTTGTGGGCGGCGCAGATTGCGCTGAACACGCTGTGGACGCCGGTGTTCTTCGGCGCACATCAGGTGTTGGCGGCGATGGTGATTCTCACCGTGTTGTGGCTGGTGGTCGCGGCGATGGTGGTACTGGCGATACAACTGGACCTGATCACTGGCTTGATCCTGTTTCCCTATCTGGCGTGGCTGTGCGTGGCGGCGGCGTTGAATTTCTCCATCCTGATCAAGAACCGCTGATGACCAATGCCAACTGGGGTAATGCAACACCGTGGCCGCAGGGCGAGCGCGAATTGGCGCAGGTGCGCGCCTTCAACAGGAAGCTGGCCTGGCTGCCGCGTTTCAAAATCCGCAATCGCCTGACGCCGCGTTTGATTCAGGCGCTGTTGCGCGTCAGTCAGATCGGCGGCTCGGGCGCGTTGCGCAAGTTTGGCCTGACAGCTGAGCGCCAGTTGATCGATAACGTGCCCGTGCGGATCATCCGCCCCAAAGGCCCGGCGAAAGGCGTGGTGCTGGACTTCCACGGTGGCGGCTGGGTGATCGGCAATGCGCAAATGGACGACAACTTCAACGCGGCCATCGTCGACAGCTGCCAGGTGACCTTGGTCTCGGTGGATTATCGACTGGCGGTGTCCACGCCCATCGAAGGACTGCTGGAAGATTGCCTCAACGCCACTCGTTGGTTGTTACAAGAGGCTGAGTTCACCGGCCTGCCCGTCGTGGTAGTCGGTGAATCGGCGGGTGGCCATCTCGCGGCGGCGACCCTATTGGCGCTGCAACAATGGCCCGATCTGCTGCAAAGAATCAGCGGCGCATTGCTGTATTACGGCGTCTACGACCTCACCGGAACATCCAGCGTACGTAACGCGCCCGCCGACACGCTGGTGCTGGATGGCCCCGGCATGGTCGAGGCGTTGCGCTTGCTCACACCCGACCTGACTGACGAGCAGCGCCGTCAGCCACCGTTGTCCCCGCTATATGGCGACTTCAGTGGTTTACCGCCCGCGCTGCTGTTTGCCGGCGAACTCGATCCGCTGCGCGACGACACCCTCGACATCGCCAAGCGCTGGGCGCAATCGGCGCCGGTCGAGATGTACCTGCTGCCCTCCTCGCCCCACGGTTTTATCCACTTTCCCACGGCCATCGCTCAGGGAGTTCTGGCCTACAGCCGGAAATGGATTTCGGCGCACATCGAGGCTGGCGCGCCGCGGGGTTGAAAACGGGCAGCCCGGCCAGCAGCTGAAGCGCTGTCCCACACTGTCTTGCATCAACGGAGCATCAAGAGCAAAAGGCCCACGGCTATCGCAATCCAACCAACAACCCTCGCTGCACCTGTCCATTGGTAATACCGGAGCTTATCTCTCTGCTCCTTTGTGAGCTCCTCAGCGGACATCAGGCGAGACCTCTCTGCCTTTACAGACTTTGAATAGCCGAACATATCGGACACATACAAAATCAGCCCCGCGCCTATCACCAACAGTGCGCAAGCGAAACTCACCATATCGATCCACTCTATCGAAACACGCCAGATTCAGGCGATGTAAAAGAAGTACAGCGCCAAGCCAAGCAACTGCATGAGCAACAGGATGGAAAGCAAATGATTGCACCCCTTCCAGACATTGCTCACCGGTTTGTTTCTGGCGACTCGGTAGCGCAGGTAACTGTCGAGTGAAAGCGACGCCGTGGGAATCAGCACGAACAGAAACGTCAAAAAGAAATTAAACATTTCCTTTGCCCATCGACTCCCAACCTGAAACCGGTTTTGTTCGCTGCATCGTGCGCTGCTCAAGTCGTCTGAGCAGACAGCTTAGCTGATCGGCATGCCCCCGGAATCCGTGGTGTTCTGCACCGAAGTGATCCCGGGCGATCACACTAGTGGGGACAAGTCAGTGACATGCAAACCCGCAACACCGCCATTCAATGGCAGAATCCCCAGACCCTGATAATTTCGGAGACCACAATGCTGCGCGTGTTTGAACAACGGCTCGACCCATTTCCTCCCGACGAAGCACCGCCTCCGCCCGTCGGCTTGATGCGGTTCCTGTGGGCCTGCACGCGCGGTGCACGCGGTTATATCCTTGCGCTGGCGCTGCTCAGTGCCGGCGTGTCGATCTACGAAGCCTGGCTGTTTTCCTTTCTTGGGCAAGTCGTGGACCTGCTCTCGACGTGGCAGGCCGGCGGCGGAGTCAACGCGCAGGAAAGTCGTGTGCTGTGGGGCATCGGCATCGTCTTGTTCATCAGCATCGGGCTGGTGGCGCTGCGCACTATGGTCCAGCACCAGATCCTCGCCATCAATCTGCCGTTGCGGCTGCGCTGGGACTTCCATCGGTTGATGCTGCGGCAAAGCCTTTCGTTCTTCTCCGATGAGTTCTCCGGACGGGTCACGACCAAGGTCATGCAGACCGCACTGGCCGTGCGCGAAGTGTTGTTCACCCTCATCGAAATTGCACCGGGCATCGGCGTTTACTTCATTGCGATCATCGCCCTGGCCGGCGGCTTTGCCCTGAAACTGATGCTGCCGTTCATTATCTGGGTCGCGTTGTTCGGGCTGGCCATGGTGTATTTCGTGCCGCGTCTTGGCCAGGTCGGCCAAGAACAGGCCGATGCGCGTTCGTCGATGACCGGGCGCATCGCCGACGCCTACACCAACATCACCACAGTGAAACTGTTCTCGCACTCCAAGCGTGAAGCGCACTTCGCCCGCGCGGCGATGGAGGATTTCAAGCTCACCGGTTTCCGCCAGATGCGTCTGGTCAGCCAGTTCGAGATCGTCAATCAGGCGCTGGTGGTCGGGCTGATTATCGGTGCCGGCGGCTATGCCCTGTGGCTCTGGCATCTGGGTCAGGTCGGTACCGGTGCGGTGGCGGCGATCACCGCCATGGCGCTGCGCATCAACGGCATGTCGCACTGGATCATGTGGCAGATGACGTCGCTGTTCGAAAACATCGGCACCGTGCAGGACGGCATGGCCACCCTCACCCGTGGCCCCAAAGTGCAGGACGCGCCGAACGCCGGCGTAATGGTGCCGGCGGGCGGCGCGGTGACGTTCGACAAGGTGAATTTCAACTACAACGGAGAACGTCAGGTCCTCGACAACCTGAGCCTGAACATCCGCGCCGGCGAGAAAATCGGCCTGGTCGGCCGCTCCGGTGCGGGCAAATCGACGCTGATCAACCTGCTGTTGCGCTTCTATGATGTCGACAGCGGCGAGATTCGCATCGACGGCCAGAACATCGCGCATGTCACCCAAGACAGTCTGCGCAGCGCGATCGGCATGGTCACCCAGGATACATCCCTGCTGCACCGCTCGATTCGCGACAACATCGCCTACGGCCGCCCGGACGCCACCGACGAAGATATCCGCCGGGCTGCCGCCAATGCGCAGGCCGACGGTTTCATCAGCCAATTGAGCGACAAGCAAGGCCACAGCGGCTACGACACGCTGGTCGGCGAACGCGGCATCAAACTGTCCGGCGGCCAACGCCAACGCATCGCCATCGCCCGAGTGATGCTGAAGAACGCGCCAATCCTGCTGCTCGACGAAGCCACCAGCGCGCTGGACTCGGAAGTCGAAGTGGCCATTCAGGAAAGCCTCGATGAAATGATGCAGGGTAAGACCGTCATCGCTATTGCGCATCGGCTGTCGACGATTGCGGCGATGGATCGACTGATTGTCATGGATGAGGGGCGGATTATCGAGCAAGGGACGCACGCTGAGTTGCTGAGCCGGAACGGTATTTATGCGCGGCTTTGGCAGCATCAGAGTGGCGGGTTTCTGGGTGAGGATCAGGGCGTGGCGGCGGCGATGGATCAGGCTTGAGGGTTTCGGACTGAGTGGGGAGCAGTCGCTTGTGAGCGACTGCTTTACGTTTTGGATGGGGGCATTGCACTGGCAAAAATCACCTATGCCCCCGGCCTGACGGTTTAAGCTTCGGAAACGGCCTCGCGCACGAAATCCTCATAGGTGCGCAGCGGGTGCCCAATCAGGGCCTGAATCTGTTTTACCGTTTTTTCAGCGGAGCGCATGCCGAATTTCTGGATGCCCGCCATCATCAGACGCATGTCATAAGCCAGCCAGGTGGGGCCATACGCAGCCAGTTGTCCTTCGAAAGCCGCGACGTCATCACCACCATAGGCGACTTCGCGGCCCAGAGCAGTACTCCAGATACTCGCCACGGACGCACCGGTGAGTGCTTGCGGCCCAACCAATTCCAGCGTTACACGATCCAGCGCTGCGGGTGCCTTGTCACGTCGCAGCAGCTCTGCGACCGCAACATCAGCGATATCGCGCGCGTCAATCATCGACACGCCGGCGGCGCCAATCGGCATTGGATACACCGAGTGGTTCTGGATAGCCTGTTGCACCATCCGGTCGTTCTGCATGAAATAAGCCGGACGCAGAACCGTGGCAGGCATGTCGAAACTCTCGATCATGCGCTCAACCGTATATTTGCCAGTGAAGTGCGGGACATTGGTGAATGTGTCGGCATGGATCACCGACAGATAGACAACGCGTTCGATCCCCACCTCGCGAGCCAGGTTTAGTGTAATCAACGCCTGAGTGACCTCATCGGGCGTCACAGCATTGAGCAGGAACAGCGTACGCACCGAGGCCAGTGCAACGCGCATCGACGCTACGTCCGTGAGGTCGGCGACCACTTCAGTGACGCCAGCCGGAAATTCCCGCTTGCCCGTTTGACGCACAAGGGCTTTGACCTCGGCGCCCGCGCTAGCAAGGCCTTGAGTGATCAGTGAACCAATGGTGCCGGTGGCGCCAATAACCAAAATGCTCATGTTTAAAACTCCTGCGTGGGATTCAAAGTGGATCAGCGAGTGAAATCCGCAACGACCTTGCCGGTCCGTGAGGTGCGATTGCGTTCGATCGCTTCGGGAATATCAGAGAAACCAACGACATCGCCGATCCTCGATTGAAGCGTGCCGCTGGCGACTTCCCTGGCCAGTTTCTCCAGCAAGTGAGGATCAGGCTTGTTCATGAACCAGAGGCCTCGGCGATTCGCCGGCGTTCTGGAAAGGATGTCGGGGGATGAAGTGCCAACAACCACACCGTCCTGCGCCAATACCTGCCACGACCGGTCCAGGACCTCACCACCGACGTAGTCGAGCACCAGTTCGATATGGCGGACGATGTTTTCGAAACGCTGAGATTGGTAGTCAATGACAGAGTCGGCGCCGAGGCTTCGTACGTAATCGAGGTCGGCAGTCCCCGCCGTTGCAAAGACCACGGCGCCCGCCCGCTTGGCGTACTGCACGGCATAAGCGCCCAGCCCGCCTGCTGCGCCATGAATCAGGATTCGCTGCCCTGCGCGGATAGGCCCCGCGTGATGAAGACTGTTCCATGCCGCAATGGCTGCTACAGGCATGGCGGCCGCATGGATGTCGTCCAGGGCCTCAGGCGTGAGGGACAGACTCGCTTCGTTTACGGTCACGAACTCAGCGTAAGCGCCCAATGCGCCCATCGCTGCCATGACGCGGTCGCCAACACTGAAACGAGAGACTCCGGGGCCCACCGCTTCAATCACTCCGGCCATTTCGGCGCCCAGCACGATGGGCAGTGGCAGCGCGAATGCATTGCGCACCTGTCCTTCGCGAATCTTCCAGTCGATGCCATTTACGCCCGCGGCTTGAACCCGAACCAGCACCTGGCCTTGCTCGGGTGTTGGTTTCTCGATCCTGGAAACTTGTGCGACTTGTACACCACCGTAGGCTCGTATCAATACGGCGCGTTGAAGTGTATTCATGGGAATTCCTCATCTCGTGTTCCGATGACAAGAAATTAATCCGTTGCGCAGACAAAACGAAGACCACAAAATCCATACACCTCGTTTCAAATATGGAACACCATGAACATTAACGCGCTACTGGATTTCATCCTCGTCGGCACTCATTCAGGGCTGGGAAAGGCGAGCCGTGCGAGCGGCATTCCCAAAGCCACGTTGTCGCGACGGATCGCGGAACTGGAAGATCAACTCGGCGTGCGGCTGATAGAGCGCAGCGCGCGCGGTCTGAAGCTCACCGAAGCGGGTGAGGCGCTGATTTCCCGAACCGAAGGCCCGCTCAGTGAAGTGACCGACGCCATGACCGCAGCAGGTGAAGGCGTATCAACGCCTCGCGGACGTCTGCGGGTCGCTGCGCCGATTCTGTTCTCGCAGCTCGCAATGGGACGTATCGGCGCCGAGTTCTGTGCCGCTTATCCGGATGTATTCATCGAGGTCGTTTCGGAAGATCGCAGGGTGGATCTGGTGGAGGAACAATTTGACGTCGCCATTCGAATCAACCCGAGCCCGGACGGCAGCCTGGTCGGCCGGTGCTTCGCCAAAGACCGAATGGTCGTGGTGGCAGCGCCTGAAATACTCAGGCCGGTGCCCGGCGCGATCAGCGCCGTTCCCGCTATCGTGACGTCGACTTTCCAGCCAACACACTGGAGTCTTGATGGCGGGCAGTTGGTTTTGGAGCCAATCCCGAAGATGCAATTCTCTTCGCTACTGATGGTTCGCGATGCCGCTATCGCCGGCGGCGGTGCAGCGCTCATCCCGCAGTCCATCGCCTGGAACCAGCTCTCCCGTGGTGAGCTGGTTCAGTGGGGGACGGTGGCAGATGCCGAACCAGCGCTTTGGGTCCTGCATACCTCCCGGCGACTCGCGGCGCCAAAGGTCCGCGCATTCGTCGACTTCATGTGTGACAGGTATTCAGACATGTCTCTCGTGCTGAGGGGATAGAACTTGATCAGGTTCGGGCTCGTGTGCCCGTTGCCTTGATGCACAACTTTTTCAACTCACCGGCACCGCAAATACAGCACTGGCCCGCGCAACGTTTCGCTCCCCAACATGCAAACTGACAGCAGCAAACGCCAGCTGCCTTCCCTTTTTCGAGTATTCCAAACGCACTTCCAGCCACTCGTTCATTTGCACCGCGCCGAGATAATCCAGGGTCATGCTCGCGGTGATCAATGGCTGCGGAGGGTCGCTGGAAAAGGCCATGGCGTAGCCCATTCCAACATCGGCCAGTGTCGCCAATACGCCGCCATGCAAGGTGCCGCGGCCATTGGCATGGCGTGAGTCGGTCAATAAGCCCAGCTCCAGTTGCAGCCCGCTGCCCCGCGCGTAGATCGGGCCGAGCAAATCGAGCAACGGGCTGCTGCGGGTAAACGCGGTGAAACCTTCGGGAATTGCGGTGGCGTCCATGGTCCCTCCGTGTGCCGGTGACTCACCGGCTTCATTGAGCTTAATGGGAGGGTTTATTGGCAATCGCCTGATGGAGCAAGAACTATACGGATGCGGAATCTCCGGTGATCAACTGTCGAAGCAGGATCGACCGCTCATCCCGTGGACGCCAGATCGCCACGCTCCATCATTCGAACACTGGCAAACGTCGATTCGTTGCGCGCCTGATCGAGCGTTGTCGCCGGTTTGATTGCAGACGGTTGCGCTACCGATTTACGGCTCATTTCAGAGCCGGATCGCTCGTCACTCGGCGGCACGCCAAAGTGTTCGCGATAGCACTTGGAAAAATGCGGCGTGGAGACGAAACCGCACACGTACGCCAGCTCGACGATCGACAAGGACGTCTGCTTGAGCAGTTGTCGCGCCCGGATCAGCCGCAGTCTCAAGTAGTAGCGCGACGGTGTGCATTGCAGGTATTTCTGAAACAGCCGCTCAAGTTGTCGACGTGACAGATCGACGTACTCCGCCAAATTATCCAGGTCGATCGGTTCCTCAAGATTGGCCTCCATCAACGCCACCACTTCTTGCAGCTTCGGCTGGTGCGTGCCGACCACATGTTTGAGCGGAACGCGCTGATGATCCTGCTCGTTGCGGATGCGCTCGTAGACGAACATCTCCGAGATGGCGGTGGCCAGTTCACGACCATGATCGCGCGCAATCAGGTGCAACATCATGTCCAGCGGCGCGGTGCCTCCGGAGCTGGTGAAGCGGTTGCGATCGAGGGTAAAGAGGCTGGTGCTGACGCTCACACGCGGAAAAGCTTCCTGCATGGCCGCCAGAAATTCCCAATGCACACTGCACTCGTAGCCATCAAGCAGCCCGGCCTTGGCGAGCGCCCAGCTACCGGTGCAGACCCCGCCCAGGCGCTTGGACTGTCGCGCCAAGGCTTGCAGCCACGTCGTGTGCTCGCGAGTGATCGAACTCTGGATGCCGACGCCACCGCAGACGATGACCGTGTCCGCCACGGAGGGATTGCTCCACGACCCATCCGGCGTGATCGGCACGCCGTCGCTGGCCCAGACCGCCGCGCCATTGGCGCTGAAGGTATGCCAGCGATACAGCGTTCGCCCCGTCAGTTGATTGGCCATGCGCAATGGCTCGACGGCGGACGCCAGCGACATGAGGGTGAATTTGTCCAACAGCAGAAACCCGACGGATTGGGTCGCACCGTCGGCCACGGAGGAGATCGATGACATCATGTCCTCATGAAAATGGGTCTGAGACGCAGGCGTCTGTCATTCCCTTCGGCCTTCGCGAAGGGAGTATCAGGTTCCGCGCAAACGCCTACCCAACCGACGAGACCCTCGCCGTCGGCGCAGGATGACGCGACGTCAACAGGCCAATAAAGGAAATCGCCAGCGCCAGGCCGATGGTTGTCGTGACTTCGGTGCGGTGTTGCGGGGTGATCATCATCACCGCCAGCGCGGCGCAGATGAACACGATCACCAGCCACGTCAGCCACGGAAACAGCCACATGCGAAAGGTCAGTTCGACGTTGCGCTGTTGCAATATCCGCCGCATGCGCAGCTGCGACACCGCAATCGCCAGATACACCAGCAAGGCAATCGCCCCGGAGCTGGCCAGCAGGAATTCAAACAGCCCGGCGGGCATGAAGTAGCTCCACACGGTGATCGACGCACCCAGCACGGTGCTGGCGATAACCGCGGCGCGAGGCACGCCTTCCGAAGAAGTCGCCTTCAACGCTTTCGGCGCATCGCCACGCCGGCCCAGCGAGTACAGCATGCGCGAGGCGATGTAGATCGAGGAGTTCATGCAACTGGCCACGGCGATCAGGACGACGACGTCGACCATGAACTTGGCGTGCGGGATGTTCATGATTTCCAGGGCGCGCTGGTAAGAACCGACCGAAGCCAGCAGCGGATCATTCCAGGGCACCACGGAGATGACCACGAAGATCGACAGCAGGTAAAACACGCCGATACGCCAGATCACCGAGCGCGTGGCTTTGGCAATGTTGCGCGACGGGTCGTTCGATTCGGCAGCGGCGATGGTCACCGCTTCGGTACCGATGAAGCTGAACATGATGGTGATGAAAGCACCGACCACCGCCGACAATCCGTTGGGCGCAAATCCGCCGTGTTCGGCCATCAATCCGCTCAAGCCGCTGACTTCACGATCGGGCACCCAGCCCATCAACACGGCAAAACCGACGCCGATAAAACCGATGATCGCCACGACTTTGGCCATGGCGAACCAGAACTCGAACTCACCATACTTGGACACGCTGAACAGGTTGGTCACCACCAGTGCAATGATCGAACCCAAGGCAAACAACCAGGCATCGACCTGCGGAAACCATTGGTTCAGCACGTGCCCGGCGGCCAGCGCTTCGATAGGAATCACCAGCACCCAGAACCACCAGTACAACCAGCCGATGGTAAAACCGGCCCAGCGCCCGATGGCCTGGTCGGCATAGGTCGAGAATGAGCCAGTATCGGGATTGGCCACCGCCATCTCGCCGAGCATGCGCATGACCAGCACGACGAGCAAACCGGAGAACAGATAAGCCAGCAGAACCGCCGGCCCCGCCGCAGCAATGGCATGTCCTGAACCTACGAACAATCCGGCGCCGATAATTCCGGCGATGGACAACATAGTGACGTGACGAGGCTTGAAGCCCTGCGCCAATTGGCTACTCGAATCCATGGAGTTCGGGCTGATCATTGGTTTTTTTATTCTCTGCTGAACGACATTCAAGCAAGTTGACTGGGCAACCGAGCACGTTCGTTGCCTGCTGAACCTCCCGAAAGAAGTCCGTTCAACCGCCGCAGTTCTTATCAACCCCATGATCTGAATGGGATTATTTTGATGTGAAGACGCGTCACCTTACCCGGCCTGTCAGATGATTCAGTAGCCTGATTGCGCCATGGTTGTGTCTGATATCGACATTCGAAGACTTTGCGGTCGAGATAAATACCTATCAGTCAGCTGGAAGTCTCAGAGTAGATTGCGGGTACCGAGACTACTTCGATTGACGACCTTGCCTACAAAAACAGCGGAATTCGCTGCTTGTAGGCATGAGGCTGGCCTTCTATCGTTTGCCAGCAACCGAACTACAGTAGCCGCTTAGGCGATCGCAAATGTAAGTGACGTATCACGGCTCCCTTTAGCGTGATACGCACCACGCAAACACAGTTGGCGAGCCAGAGCATAAAAACACCACTCAAACAAAGATCATGAAAATGAATCACAAAAAACTCGGTTCCGGGATGCAAAGTTTCCTCTCGTGGATCTTTATTCTTTTATTTATTACCTGCACCAACACCCTCGTCTATCTCTCCTCGCTTCTGGATCTCAGAGAAAGCGCACACCTCATTTTTGTATTCAGCTTCTATCTCCTTGCTTACATCGCAGCGTTGTTTTTGTTAGCAAAGACATGGCAACTCCTGCACATGCTTCTGGCCCCCAAACCATTGCCCAACGAAAAAATAGTCATCACTCAGGAGGTAACGTTTGAGGAACTTGAAAAAATCAAGTCGCTCCTGAGTGAGATGAGGTCTTCAGAAAAACAAGGATTTTCTGGTCCTTCGGCACACGTCGCGTAGGCTGGCGCTTTTGCGCAAATCGCTCGGCTTTTAATCCTGCGCTTCACAGCGCCACCGACCTTTCCTCCATTGCATGGAACCCTGCCGGATCTGCGTTCTCTATCGCAAAACCAACCGAGGAGGGATTCACCATGATTGCCCCTGAAACCGGTATGAAACCGGGTGAGCGTTACCGCATTGAAGGCGTCGAGCGCGCGCCGCAATTTCCTGGATTTTTCCTCGATGGCAAGTATTACCTGGGCCCCGAGTTGCAGACGGCCGTCGGCTGGCTTGAAGGACAGAATTTCCTGTATGACCAACTCGATCCCAATGGCGAGCCGGTTTATCCGGGCAGAATCGTTGGCACGATTACCGCGCGGACACTGGAACTGGCGGATGGGTTGCGTCTGAGCATCGAGGAAATGCCGTTTCAGGCAGAAGCCGTTTCACCATTGCGGACGTTTGACGAAGTGACCGTTGAAACCCGACCACTGACGATATCGCAGCGGCACACAATAGCCGGCCGCCAGCCGATGCAACCTTCTGCGCTGTTGGTTGCAGGCGCGGCATTGCTGGTAGGGCTGTGCTTGTTGGCGATCAATCGTTCTGGCCGTCGAGTCAAATAGGCTTTGCACGACGCGGGCGGTGACCGTTTTTTTACGGCCCGCGATCAAAGGCTGATTACAGCGCTGGCTTCGCGCATGAAGATTTCCACGGTCTTCGGGCCGATGCCATCGAACTCCGCCAGTCGCTTCTCGAATGCCTGGCGATCAGGGCTTGCCTCGATCATATGGCTGACCTTGCCCGCGTACTCGTCGTTAAGCTTGCGTGCCAAGGCGTGCAGCCGCTCGGCAGTGGTCTCGTCGTAACGCACGTAATGCGCATCC
Source organism: Pseudomonas sp. rhizo66 (assembly GCF_031931925.1). Taxonomy (NCBI): domain Bacteria; kingdom Pseudomonadati; phylum Pseudomonadota; class Gammaproteobacteria; order Pseudomonadales; family Pseudomonadaceae; genus Pseudomonas; species Pseudomonas sp. rhizo66. The sequence goes on along the minus strand of NZ_JAUJWZ010000016.1, from coordinate 147,914 downwards.
CCTAGCATCGCGACCAGTTCACGATGGCTGCACGCAGCCAGTTTGCGCGGTGTATCGCGCCCGTGTTTATCGGCAATCACCCGATACGCTTCGGCGGCGATTTCAGCCTGTATCCGCTTGCCCATCAAGAAGCTCGCGAGCAGCCATTTGAACAAGCCACCGTCATCGTTGTGCTTAAGGTGAATGTTCAAATCCCTGGCGCTGATGGTCTTGTTCACCGCTAACCTCCGGGGTTGAAATCGTGGGGATTTTTCGTCCTCTGCCTGCCTGGCAGACGCTTGATCGTTAGGCTGCCGCCGGTTCCAACCGTTCAAAGCAAAACACTTACCAGCGGCCTGAAACGAACTCCCGAAAATCCTTTGAATTTTTTTCGTCGGCAAAACTCATTTGCGTATGAGCGTAAGGAGGAGCGCATGAGTAACGTCGACATCTTCGTCATCGAATACAAACTTCACGGCCAGCCAAAGTCATTCGTCATCCGCGCAAAAACCATGCGCAACGCTGACGCATGGCATTGGGCGAGTTGCGACGCCGGCATTGCGCCGATTCCAAAACCCGGCAAGCCACCGTTGAAAGTCATCTCCAAACCCCAGGCCGAACGGTTTGGCATCACCGAGGTGAAATGGCGCGAAACGGCGACAGTGGACTGGACGGAGGCTTAGTCATACTCAAACAGATCGGTAATACGCTGGATGGTGGGATTTGGCAGTCGCCGTGAGAATCCTCGAGCGCCACGCCGACGCCTGGCGGATACAAACCCGGGCATCCCGCGGATGTCTCGGGCTGGCACGTAAACTAGACATTAGCTCGTGCTTTTGGGTGGCCCATAGAGTTCGGTTTCCCAGTCCTCAAAAGGCGGTTTTACTTCGAAAGACCGATCGCAGTATGACCGTAGGTAGTCAGTCGCCCTTCTTTGCGCGTAAGTGAAATTGAGGACATTGCCTTCGTCGTCCATCTCTATGACATTCGCAAATATCGCAAAGACCTGTTCAATCGCACTGGGCTCTGAGCCATACATATCGAGGTACTTCACGTCCTTGAGCATGTAGTGGCTTCCACTGGCCATGAAGTATGCGAACGTTCGGAGTGCTCCACTGAAATCGTTACTTAGCTTTTTCATATCAGGTTCTTGTAGGCAACATTAAGGATTTGATTAAGAGGCGATTTTCATCCCCCCCCCCCCCGAGCGAGCAAAGCAAATGACCCGGGGTGTATAAGCCGAGGACCTAACGCACGGTGACTGCACCTGATTACTGGCTGACTAACGGAAGACCTAGCGTAAGAGGAGCGCCATCTATTTGCTATCATCCTGATGCTTTTTTGTGGCCGAATGCGCGAGCGACACGCCCACGTAGCGTCTCGCGCTGGCCACCGGCGGTCCGGCAATTCGACTATTCATGTAAGGCACGTTAATGATCTCCGAATTGGCAGTCTCGAATCTTTTAGGGCCATGGCGCGGGGATGCCCATACCGGGCTGATGCAACGCTGCAAGGAGTCATGGGATACACCGCTAGTGCATTTGAGCGATCTGATGGTCGCTACTTTTTTGAATCAGAATATCGCACCCGAACACCTGTTAATCGAGGCAAAACACCGCATCGAAGTGCGGGAAAGAGATGGCTCCGAATACTTCGACGGCCAGCTTCTCGAAGCGATGGAAAATGTGAGATCTCGGGGGCTGGATTTTTCTGGAGTTTGATATGGGGTTCTCCTCCACGCTATGGGCTTGGTACGGCCAGAATGAGTACAAGCAGGTTCTCGCCGTGTGCGAGGCCATCGAGGCGCTTGGGTTTCTGGCTCAAGCTTCGGACATACAGCAGGCAACTATCCCGGATTGCCCCGCCTGTGAAGTCTGGTCCGAGATGATTCTCCCGATAGAAAAGGTACTTTCAATCTGCGGCAGTGGGCTATCGGAGGACGTGAAGAGCCGGCTGGAAGACATTTGGGAGCGATGCAATAGCCTTACTGAGGCCGCATTTCACTGTAATGATCGCCTGATCTTTGATCACGCAGAATGGATGCCCATCAGGACACGAGCCACCGAGTTGCTGGTTTTAATGGAGTCGACGGAAATCCATCCATTCCTGGGTGACGTGCTATTGGACTGTAAAAAGTTGCTCTCGGAATAATTCGGTGAGTCTTTCAGGCGCACCAAAACGGTTTTACGTTTCAACCGTTGAGTGAATGCGCATCACCGCCGACCTGAATGAGCGGCAAGTCGGCGGTGCTGCGCAGAACGGTTACTGCACTCGCAGTTCCAGCAGTTCACCACCCTCTTCACTCAGACGCTGCAGATATGCACCGGCGTCAAGCAACTGATAAGGAAAGTAAAGACCTGCCGGAGTCGGCGGCTGACCATCCAGACCGAGCAATCGCTCGAGCAACATGGCGACGCTAAGGCCCGTCAACGCTGCAGCGCCTGCCGGGTGAACGAGGGCATGCCGGGTGTGCAACGGGCGCCCTTGGCGATCCTCACCCAGCAGTTCGATAAGAATCTCGGTCGACATCGGCCGTCCCGCGCGCCGTGAAGAACTCACCCCGCTGGCGAGATTGAACTGCACATTCGGTGCATCGGTGGCCGCCGCCAGCCCAGCGACATCGATGGACGAGAAACCGCTGGCTTGCATCGGCGTACCGTCCAGCGCTCGGAAATTGACTGTCTTATCCTGCCCTTCGCGCCAGATGTAATCGCCTTCGCGCCGAGTCAGGGCGGCGGGCAACATTTTGCTCAAGTGTTCGAAATCCTTGGCCACGGTGGGCCCGCCGCCGTCCTGCTCGTCGACCAACGCATCAATACGAATATCGCGCACCCGGGCAAAGGCCTCGGCAAGGTGCAACACCGCCACAGTCGTCGCGCCTACCATCCACTCATAACCCAACACGATGGGCGCCGCCTCAGGGCGATGGATGTAGCTCGCGATTTGCGGCGCTATCTCGAAAATGCCGGAAGAAATGCTCAGGTGCGGCACCTTGCGCCTCTGCGCGAAACGCAGCCCGACAAGAGAATGATCCATATAAAAAACCGCCACGGCACTGACCGGTCGATCACCCAGCCCCAGGTCATCGGCAGCCAGGTCAATGACCACGCCCTGCGCCCCGCCCATTTCCTCGGCGGCTTGCTCAGCCTTGGCCAGGTCTCGGCCGCCGATCAGCAACGGGACGCCGGGATAAGCAGCACGCAACGCTTCGGCAGAACGGTGGCCAATGGCGCCGGAACCGCCCAGGAACAAAATCGGATGAACTGACATGGGTATCCTTCCTCGTCTTTTTTGGGTTGCAACCTAGTGTTGGTGCGTGCCCTGTCGTGAGGGTTCCCGGCCATTGCCTGAGCTTGAAAGTAGACCGACGAATGTCATTTTGAACGGCGTGTTGATGCGGCGTGTTTAGGCGTTTTTCGTAGTTGTTTAAAAGACACGTCGCGTTACTTGCTTGAGGCTACAACGTCTTGCGTCATTACCTACGACTACGCCAGAATCCGCCGGCTTGTGCGCCTCAAGGGCCACCGGTAACTTGGTTCGCGTCACTGAATCCCAGTGATCGGGTTTAGTAGCCCGTGGTAAATGAAAGTGCACAAGCGTCCATTGGAAGGTATTCACTTACCTGCACTTGATGGCGGCTGTGCGTAGGGTGCCCTCGGGCGCGCCGGCTTTCTTCTTTTCCCCGGTCTACTAACCTGCGTACAGCTGCCACCCCCTGTTTAGTAGCTCGGAGCGGCGGCCACCCAACAGGAAAAAGAAGAAATGTTCAAGATCACGCCAAATCCGCCGGAAACAGATCCGGCCTCCCCGTATGAATCATCCGACTCAAAGAAATTCCACGAAGCCGCCGAACGCGCACTCGATCACTACCTCAAACCCGCCGACCAGATAATGGCCACACCGTACCGCCCCAGCACGATGTTCCAGGCCAACCCGAAAACCGCAACAGAGGAATTACTTGTCAACGCCAGTGAGTCGCTGGGCTCTGCTTCGGTGATGTTGGGCAATGTGATCGCAATGGTGGAAGGTCCGGCGCGCAAGACGCTTCAGTGCATTGCGCAAGTGGTAATGCTGGGAGAATTGGCGGTGAATCAAGCGCTGGATAATGTCGTGCCGGTAGATTGAGGGGGAATCCCTTTGTGGCGGCGGTCTGGCTGCTGTCACAAAGGGATCGAATTTGCATTTTGCGTCGGTTTCGGCCGGAAGCGAACTTCCTGTGGTCCGCTTCGAGACTACGACGCAAAACGCCAGCGCGCCACGCGCCCCTAAAGCTGCATGACTGCGAGCGCCCTGCGCAGGGGCTCGTCGGATATCTGGATGGGACCATGAAATGGCACGTCCATGTCCAAAACTAGGTATACGGACGCCGCAATGAGTAATGACGAGATGATGAACATTCCTATCACCATCGAATTACGGGGCGCGCGGTATCCAAAACTGGCGAAAATGAGCGTCAACCAGGCAACTAGCATCCCAATAAGCGGGCCAGGAATCGCTCCCTCGGATTGCTCGACGATCCTCCAGCGTTGCTCGATGAGCGAATGATATTGCTGACGAATATCCTGAAGCATCGTTTCATGGTAGCGGTCCGGGGGTTTGATAAGAGCCAAAGACTTGCCTATATCATCCAGGTATTTAGCCGCCTGGCTGTTACGATGCTGCAGCGCCTCGTCTCCCCGATACGGGGTCTCGATAGCGCGTTCAAGATAGGTGATCAGACGATTTCGCGTATCTTGCGCCGCATCGCCATAGCCCCGCAGTGTCCGATCAAAAATGATCATGCTGGTTGCATACCCATGGAAGTTTGCATCGATGGACTCGAAAGTGTTTTTGGCAGAATTGATCATCAAGCCAAAGACCAGCGATGTCATAACCACAAAAATATTGGCTACCAGACGAATGACGGCGTTGGTTTCGTCATCCCTGTGGTGGGATGCCAGCTTCGGGTACCACTGCATCATGAGAAGCGAGGCAGCAACGAGGCACGCAAAAATGGCCAGTGCGATCCAGAGAGAGTTCATACATCAGCGCCCCGATCAATTTGAGTCAAGTCTTGAAGGATAGACCGTTGGGTTCTCTCCGAATTCTGCTCGGCAGATACTGAGTTTGCAGTTCGGGAATGACCCCAATACTGGATCGTTGTCACCGATCGCTGAGGTTCACGCCCCAATCCGGTTTGTGCCACAAGCGGCCTTTCGCAGATAGCCCCTTCTGAGGCTATGATCGCAATACTCCAGCCTATCCCGAACAACGCCAATGCCCACCCCAAAAACCCGCCCAACCCCCGCCCCGCTCCTCAACCCCGGCGAATCCGTGGTCCTGTTCGATGGCGTGTGCAAACTCTGCAACGGCTGGGCACGGTTCCTCATCCGCCACGATCATCAACGTCGCGTGCGTTTGGCAGCGGTACAATCGCCGGAGGGACAGGCCTTGCTCGCGTGGGCCGGCCTGCCGGTCGATCAATTCGACACCATGGCCGTCATCCGTGACCGTCACTACTGGGAACGCTCGGACGCGTTCTTCGAAGTCATCAGCCAACTACCCGCTCGCTGGCAGCCACTGCGGTTGCTGCGCATCTTCCCGCGTGGCCTGCGCGATTGGGCTTACGACCGCATCGCGCTTAACCGCTACCGATTGTTCGGCAAGTACGACACCTGCCTGCTGCCCACCCCGGATCATGAACAGCGTTTTCTGAAAACAACGGCACCTACGTCAACAAGCTGAACAACTGCAGCGGTGTCATCTTCGTCACCATCATCAGCACGATGACAAACATCCCGGCAAACCCGAGCACGCCCATCCACAACCATTGGCGGTATACACCCTGGTATTGCTCATCAAGCCCCGCCCCCGCTGCGCTCGCACTCGACGCCATGACGTAAAGCCGCTTCTGCAGGAGCAACACCGGCAGCCACAACGAGCCAACGCAGAAGAAGATGATCAGCGAGGTCAGCACCCAATCAGTACTCATCGACAACCCTGAAAGCCGCATCAGCAGATAACCGGTGATAATCTGCACAAACCCCGCTGGCGTGGTAATCCACGTGTCGAAGCCCACGACCATGCGCGCGACGTGCGCGATCACTTGCGGGTTGCGCGTGCGGCTGGCGGCGATCAGGTAGAGGTAGGAGCCCATGCCGAAACCGAACAGGAAAATCGCCGCGATGATGTGCAGGTACTTCAGCCACAGATAGAGCATGTCAGTGCTGCCCTTCCGAGAACTGCACGGCGAGGCTCAGGTTGTCCGGGTCGTTGATCGCGGCCATGTATTCGGCGACGCTGATTTCGCCCACGCATGGTCGGGCGCCGGCGGTCGGCACGTAGCCCTGGGCCATTTTCGTGGCCAGGGCCACGGCGGCGCAGCTGGGGATCTCTGGGCCTTTGTCGTTCAGGGCGGTGAGTTGCGCGGTCATCGACAGCGCTTTGCCGTCAACACCAAGGCCCTGCACGTCGATGTACATCGCGCTTTTGCCATCGCCGAAACGCTCGAAACGCGTGCCGAGGCGATGCAGTCTTCCGGCCCACAATGCATGGTCGCGCAGCAGCCCGACTCTCAGTGCCTGAGCCAGCAGACCGTTGGCGATGCCGCCGAGTTTAAGACCGGCGCCTGCCTTGAAGCTCAAGGTCTGCGCGCCATAACGAGCGGCGAAGATGTCCATGTCCGGGACATCAACGTTGGACAGCAATCGGGTGCCCATCTGCGGCATCTTGCGCAGGGTCAGGTCCAGCCAGCCGGAGACTTCATGCACCTTGCCGTTCTTGAGTTGTTTGATCGGTTTGCCGGCGTAAGCGAGTACGCCCTCGATGGTCGACAGCCCGGGCATTTTTGCCGAAGAGGTAATGCCATGCTCGATCGAGTCAATGCGCGAAAAGCGCTGGCGCTGTTCATCAATGATCGCCGACGACAGGGTTGGCACCGAGCTGCAACCACTGAGAATCACCACGCCTGCTTGCTTCGCTTGGGCATCAAGCACATCGATGCCGTTGACGAAGGTGCGGCAGTCCGCGAGGTCGCAGTAATTCACGCCGGCGTCGATGCAACGCTGCGCCACCGCATAGGATTGCCCCTGAAACGGCCCGCCGGTGTGAACGACCAACTGAATGTTCAGCGCGCGCAAAGCGGCTTCGAACTCCGCGCCCATCGCGTCACCGCACCAGCCTTCGCAGACGTTGCCCGATTGATTGTTCAGCTCATCGATTTTGCGCTGCAACTTGCGCGGATCACGGCCGGAGAGCACCAGGCCGATGTCCGGCATCAGCGCCAGATGCCGGCACACGATGCTGCCGAAGTTTCCGTAACCACCGACCACCATCACCCTGAACGGCATGCAATTCTTCCCTAAATCAATCCATCAAACAGGCGGGAAGGATATAGGGCCGGACGTCGGCAAGCCATTCAATCAGTTGATCGCCACCCATTTTCGGTACTGCCGGGTGCGCAAGGTATGTCCTGATTGTTGCACGAGCAGCGCGCACAGCGGTGACCCTGCTCCAGTGGTGTACGGTTACCTGCCACCCTACCGTTTGGACAAACGGAACACCGTCATCGGCCATTGCACCCGCGTCGTGCCGTCATTGAACAGACCGACACGATCCATTTGTGCAGCAGGCAGCCAGAGTGTGCCGTCGCGATCAAGAAACGGCGCATCGACCCAATGCAGGCGTGAATCGACGATCAACGTCTCGATACGCCCATCAGGCCGGCGAACCCGTATGGCGTCTTGAGCCAGATCGGAGAAGTACAGATTGCCACTGGCATCCATCACGGTGCCCCCGGTGGGTGGCAGGTCAGCAAAGGGTTCAACGCGGCTGGCGAGTTGCGCAGGCGTCAGTGCAGAAGCGGTCAGATCAGCGATGCGAACCTTGGACCATGGGCCTTGCAACGGCCCGAAATACAGCCATTCACCATCCGGACTGACCTCCAGTGGATCGGCATTGACACGAAGCGCAGTACCGTCCGGCGCCTTGAGCGTTTGGCCGCCGAGCACAATGTTTCGCTCATGGCCGGCCGTCACCGAACGATGCCCGTTCAGCACCCGTCTGGCGTCACCGCTGACGAGATCAAGGACGATGATGCCCGCGTTACCGGCGTCAGTCAGAAAGGCATGCTGGCCCTCAAAACGAACGTCATCGATGTAACTGCCAGGACGGGCGACTTCAGCAGAAAACGGATAACTTTGCACCACACGCTTTTCAACCAGATCGATGGCAACAAGTTTGGCGCCACCGGGTACAGGATTTCCGCCAAAATCCGCCGCCCCGGTGTCCACGACCCACAACACGGACTTTTCCAGGCGCAAGGCATTGATATTCACAAACGCCTTGCGCGGATCTTGCCCCGGCCCCCAGGCATTCCAGCTCGGGTCCGGGAAGGCCGAGCGCTGGCCCTGAGCATTGAAAACGCTGAGTTGCGAACCACTGCCGCCTGTCCAGCGAGGACCGGCAACATAAGTCTGACCGTCGAAACGGGCCACTGCGTTCCAGATCTGTTCGTTGCTTTGCAACGCAACCTCCAGCACCGGAGGTTGCGGGGACTGGCTTGCACACCCGGCCAGCACGGCTGCGAGCAGCAGCCCACATAACGAGGCGCGTGCGACTTTTACAGGCATGACGCCGAATTCGAAAAAAGTACCGAACGACATGGATCTGCCTCTGAGGTTGGTTGATGAAAGAAGCAACACGCGACGTGAAAGCTCAGCAGTTCCAGGGGGCTTCGGCGTCGGCGTCGATAGCGTATTTCGCCCGAGCCTGGGCATGTGCCTGCGGATCGACCGAAGCCAGCGCCGCCAAAACGATGTGATAGCGATCCACTTCAAAGAAGCTGCGCAACGCCGAGCGTGTGTCGCTGCGTCCAAATCCGTCGGTGCCCAGGCAGATGCACGGCGCCTGTAAATACGGCGCCACCAATTGTGCATAGGCACGCACGTAATCACTGACCGCCACGACCGGAGCGTTACCGGGCAGACAATGCAGCAGGTGACTCTGGCACTCGACATCGCCGCCGAACACTTGCTGGCGCTGTACCTCGCGGGCATCACGGGCGAGTTCGGAAAAGCTGGTCACACTCCACACTTCGCTGCTGACTTGCCACTCTTGATCCAGCATGTGCGCGGCGGCGATCACCTCGCGCAGAATCGCTCCCGAACCCAGTAAACGAACCGCCGGTACCTCCTCGCCATAGCGGGCATAGAGGCGCATGCCGCGAATCACGTCCGCGTGTTCGTCTGGTTCAAGTGAGGCCTGAACGTAGTTCTCGTTGGTTACCGTCAGGTAATAGAACTCATCCTCTTGCTGCTCAAGCATGCGCCGGGAGCCATGGTCGATGATGACCGCCGCCTCGCTGGCAAATGCCGGATCGTAGGCGCGGCAGTTGGGCACAGTGGCCGCCATCAACTGACTGGAGCCGTCCTGATGCTGCAGTCCTTCACCGGCCAGCGTTGTGCGCCCCGAAGTGGCGCCGATCAAAAAGCCTCTGGCGCGCTGGTCGGCCGCCGCCCAGATCAGATCGCCAATGCGCTGAAAACCGAACATCGAGTAGTAGATGTAGAACGGCAGCATCGGCTCGCCATTGACGCTGTAGGACGTGGCCGCAGCGATCCAGGAAGAAATCGCACCGGCTTCGGTGATGCCTTCTTCGAGCAGTTGCCCATCGGTGGACTCCTTGTAATAGAGCAGCGCGCCGGCATCTTCTGGCTCGTACAACTGGCCGACAGATGAATAAATCCCGATCTGCCGGAACAGATTTGCCATACCGAATGTGCGCGCTTCATCGGCGACAATCGGCACAATGCGCGGCCCTAATTGTTTGTCCTTGATCAGATTGGTGAACAGTCGCACCACCGCCATGGTCGTCGAATTTTCACGCTCATCGGCCTTCAGCGCAAAACGGCCATAGCTGTCGAGCGGTGGCACTGTTATTGGTGCAGCCACACCGTTGCGCTTGGGCAGGTAACCGCCGAGTGCCCGTCGTTGCTGATGCAGGTATCGCAACTCGGGGCTGTCGTCGGCCGGTTTGTAGAAGCGCATTTGTGCCACGGCCTCATCATCCAGCGGCAAGGCGAAACGATCACGGAATGCCTTGAGCATCTCGATATCGAGTTTTTTCTGCTGGTGCGAGGTATTGCGCGACTCGCCGATCTGGCCCATGCCGAAACCTTTCTTGGTTTTGGCGAGCACCACGGTCGGCCTGCCCTTATGCTTGCGCGCGGCCTCGAACGCGGCATGCAACTTACGAAAGTCGTGACCGCCCCGGCGCAACGCGTCGATCTGCTCCGGGCTCATGTCTGCAACCAACGCCTGCAACTGCGGGTCCTGGTCGAAGAAATGGCTGCGGTTATACGCACCGTCATTGGCCCCCAGATTCTGGTACTCGCCATCCACCATCCCGGCGAAGTGGCGCAACAGTGCATGGCCGTCATCGCGGGCAAACAATGGGTCCCAGTCCGAACCCCACAACACCTTGATCACATTCCAGCCGGCGCCGCTGAACAGTGACTCCAGTTCCTGAACGATTTGCCCGTTGCCGCGTACGGGTCCGTCGAGACGCTGCAGATTGCAGTTGATCACGAAGGTGACGTTATCGAGATTCTCCCGCGCTGCCAGCGAAAGCGCAGCGATGGACTCCGGCTCGTCCATCTCGCCATCACCAAAAACGCCCCAGACATGCCGCCCCTCCGTCGAGGCAATCCCTCGGTGCTGCAAATACCGCAGGAACCGTGCCTGGTAAATCGCATTGATCGGGCCAATACCCATTGAGCCCGTGGGAAACTGCCAGAAGTCGGGCATCAACCAGGGATGCGGATAGGAACACAATCCGCCACCCTTCACTTCTTGCCGGTAACGCTCCAGTTGCGACGCCTGCAAACGCCCTTCAAGAAAGGCCCGCGCGTACACCCCGGGCGCAGAGTGCGCCTGGAAGTAAACCAGATCACCCCGCCCGGCTTCGCTGTCCGCACGGAAAAAGTGATTGAAGCCGACCTCGAAAATTTCCGCCGCCGAGGCATAACTGGCAATGTGACCACCCAATTCGCCATAGGCCTTGTTCGCCTTCGCCACCATGGCCAGGGCGTTCCAGCGAATGATCGAAGTGATGCGCTCCTCCATCACCAGATCCCCGGGATAAACCGGCTGCTGTTCGAGCGCAATGGTGTTCTGGTACAGCGAATACGCACTCGCCGTCGTTTGCACGCCGAGACGGCTGGCCTGCTCGGCCAGTCGCAGCAGCAAGAACCGCACGCGCGGTCTGCCACCTACTTTCGCGACACCTGCCAAGGCTTCCAGCCACTCATTGGTTTCAATGGCATCGATGTCTTCGTAAACCGGCGTCACGTGGGTTGGCCGTTGCGCGTTATCTTTCATGGCAGAACATCCTGACAGGTTGCGTGGACGACTGGATCAGTTCGAGACGTGCTCGAGAAATATCAGTTGCAGCGGCTCTTCCAGCAGGTCATCCGCCACGGCGGCAAAGCGCTTGAAGTAAGGCATGGCGAAATGCGCATCCAGTGCCGCCTGATCCTTGAAGGCCTCGCGCATGTAGAACGTGCCGCGCTGGTCGCGCAGTTCAAACAACACGTAATCGAGATTGCCCGGCTCTGCGCGTGTCGGCTCAACCAGCGCCAGCAAGCCTTCTTTCAAGGCCTGCTCCTGGCCTGACCTGGCCTTGAGCACGGCAATCGAGATCAATGTTTCTGTGGACTGGCTCATCTTCAATACTCCAGGGACCGGTTGCATTCAGAGAAAGGTAAACAGCGACTGGGACGGCAAGCGGGACTTGGGCAGGCCTGCGTTGAAGTCTTCGCTGCTGTGATAGCCGAGGCTCACCACGACCAGACTGGTGAACCCCTGTTCGCGCAAGCCCAGTTCACTGTCGAGGACTTTGCTGTCGAAACCTTCCATCGGCGTCGCGTCGATACCCAGCGAGGCGGCACCCAGCAGCAATGTGCCCAGCGCGAGGTAGGTCTGCTTTTCCATCCAGTGCTGCAGGTCTTTCTGATCGAAGCGATGCAGATCGACAAAACCGCGCCGTCCACGCTCCTGCCCTGCTCGCGCCTCGGCATTGTGAAAACGCCCGTCCATGGCTTCCTGAGCCAGCAACGCCTGCAGGTATTCCTCCGGCAGATGCGTGCGAGTGCAAAAGACGATGACGTGCGACGCGTTGAGTATTTTCGGCTGATTGAAGCTGAACGGTCCCTGAGTACTGTGGGCGATTCGGGCCCGGCTCTGATCACTCTCGGCAACCACGAAATGCCAAGGCTGGGAGTTGACCGACGACGGACTGTTACGCAGTTGTTCCAGCAGTAACTCCAGTGTGTGCCTGGGAATCTTGCGGTCGGCATCGAAAACTTTTGTGGTGAATCGGCGCTTGGCCAGAGAAACGAGATCCATGATTGAACTCCTGATCTGAAAAGTGAAAACGTAAACCTCAATGCCGCTTGGAAATCAGCGCGTCGGTGCCGGCGCTGCGTCGATCTTCAGACGCATCAGGCTGTAAGGTTTTTGCCGCTGATCCTGCCCGGAACGGAATGCCGCCTGGCGGTGCAACTGGTTGGCGATGAAATACAGATAGCCGTCGGGGCCAATCGACAATGTGTCTGGCCAGAGCAGGCGCGGGTCGTGTACCAGCGTTTGCCATTGGCCGTCCGGCAGGCGTTTGCGGATCGCGTTGTGCTCGTAATCGCCGGCATAGATGGCGCCGGCGGCGTCAGCCTCCAGACCATCGGACGCGCCCTTCTCCCCCAGATCCTGCACGGCGGCCGTCAGTTGCTGTTCACTGAAGTTGGCATCACGCAGCAACGCGGTGGACACCGAATACAGGTGCCGACTCGACAGCGGCGTGAAATACAGCGTCTTGCCGTCCGCCGACAGCGCGATGCCGTCCGAGGCTACGCCCAGCGGTTTGCGCTTGCCGTCCGGACTTTCAACGGTGAGTGGCAGGCCTTCAACCACCGGAACAAAAGTCGGGTCAACCGAGGTTGCCGGCACACCGCTCAAACGGCGCATTGCACTGCCGCTGGCGATGTCCATGACGATGATTGCGCCCGGTCCGCGCAGGGACGAGTCAGTGAGATAGACCGTACCCTCTGGGCCTTTGCGAAAGTCGAAACGCATGTCGTTGACGTAGGTACTCGGCAACATGACGTTGTCCGGGAACACCAGACGCTTGACGATCTTGTTGCTGACCAGATCCACCGCGATCAGCTTCGCGCCTTTGGGTTTTGGCTCTGCGAAACCCGGTGCGGCGGTATCGAGCAACCAGACACGGCCCCGCCCGTCGGCCACCACGCTTTGTACGCTGATCAGACCATCACTGGGATCGTTGAGGTTTTCCTGGTTGATCGCCGCGTTCGGGTAAGCCACGACTTTGCCGTCGCGGATCTCGCCCACGGTGAACGGCACGTTGTCGCCCCAACGCGGGAAGTTGACGAAGATTCGCCCGGTCTCGGTGACGGTCACGCCGGTGGGCATCGCGTCGTAGAACGCATGGACCTGTTCAAGCTTGCCGAACGATCGGTCGGCGGGGGCATCAGCCGGCAACGCGACGGCGCTGATTGCATGGGCGAACGGCGCTGCCATGACCATGGCCAATGCAGCAGAAAGCTTTTTCATACGCATGAGCTGCTCCTGACCGGCCCGCGTGCAGGCCCGTCTGAATGAGTGAAATCAGAAACCTTCGAGAACCAGTTTGCCTCGGGCCTTGCCGCTCTCGACCAAGGCATGGGCACGGCGCATGTTTGCCGCGTTGATCGCGCCAAAATGTTCACCGACCGTCGTTTTCAAAATGCCTTGGTCAATCAGATCGCTGACGCGATTGAGCAGGTGATGCTGCTCGATCATGTCCGGGGTTTCGTACAGCGAACGGGTGAACATCAGCTCCCAGTGCAGCGACAGCGACTTGCGCTTGAGCGGCATCACGTCGAGGCTCTCAGGATCGTCGATCACGCCCAGACGCCCTTGTGGTCGAAGCACTTCGATCATCTGGGCAAAATGCTGCTCGGTATGGGTCAGGCTGGCGACATGGCTGACCTCGTCGATGCCCAGTGCCTGCAACTGTGCGAGCAACGGCTGACTGTGATCGATGACGTGATGCGCGCCCAATTGCCGGACCCAGTCAGCCGTTTCCTGCCGCGAGGCGGTGCCGATGACGGTAAGCCGCGTCAACTGTCGGGCCAGTTGCACCAGCATCGAACCGACGCCGCCCGCTGCACCCGTGATCAACAGGCACTTGCCCTGCCCTGAACCCTCGGTGACACCGAGACGGTCGAACAACAGTTCCCAAGCGGTGATCGACGTCAACGGCAATGCCGCCGCATCCGCTGCAGTTAATGAACGCGGTTTGTGCCCGACGATTCGCTCGTCCACCAGGTGAAATTCGCTATAACTGCCGGTGCGGGCAAGGGAGCCTGCGTAGAACACTTCGTCGCCAGGCTGAAACAGCGTCACTTCAGCGCCGACCTCGCGGACGATGCCGGCGGCATCCCAGCCGAGGATTTTCGGTTCTTTGGTGAAAGTGCCGGCGCGCACTTTGGTATCGACCGGATTGACCGACACGGCTTGAACCTCTACGAGCAAATCCCTTGGGCCGGGAGTCGGCACCGGGAGGTCGATGTCCTGCAACGACTGCGGATCCTCAATGGGCAAGGCGTGTTGTGTGAAGGTGATGGCTTTCATGGAAACTCGCTGTCTGAAGAGCTGATGTGCTCGCTTGTCGCCATCTTCGACTTCCCAAGCACAAAGAAAAACCAGCAGAATGCGCCAACACTTTCACTGCAGGAGTGAAAATGATCCGCATTGATGATCTTGGTTTGTTCACCCGCAGCGCCGCGCTGGGCAGCTTCACCGCTGCCGCCCTTGAGGCGGATTTATTGCCCGGTCAGGTTGCCGCGGCGATCAAGCGACTGGAGCGTGAGCTGGACGTGCGCCTGTTTGCGCGCACCACCCGCAGCCTGCGATTAACCGCCGAGGGCGAGCAATACTTGCCCACCGCCCACTCGGTGCTGGAGGCGCTCAAGCAAGGCAAGGAAAACCTGCGCGGTGAAACCGCCACGTTGCGTGGCGTGCTGCAAGTGACGGCGCCGTCGGATCTGGGGCGCAACATTTTGCTGCCGTGGCTCACGCTGTTTCGCCGCCAGCACCCGGAGCTGACCTTGCGATTTTCCCTGTCGGACCAGATGGCCGACTTGTTTCGTGACCCGGTAGACGTGGCGATTCGATACGGCTCGAATGAAGATGCCAACTACGTGGCGCTGCCGCTGGCACCGTGGAACCGGCGAGTGCTGGTCGCCGCACCGGAATACGTGGAGCGCCACGGATACCCGCAAACGCCGGTCGATCTGCACAACCACCCTTGCCTGCTCTACCAGCAAGGTGGCCGGATCTACGACAAGTGGAGCCTTGGCAGTGAAACGATCCAGGTCTCGGGACCGCTGTTCAGCGACGACGCCGACATCGTGCGCCGCTGGGCGTTGAGCGGCGAAGGCATCGCCAACAAATCCTGGCTGGACGTGAGTGCAGACGTGATCGCAGGACGACTGGTCGTGCTGCTGAAGGATTTTCCCGGCAATGCCTCACCGTTGAGCCTGGTGTGCCCGCATCGCAAGCAGATCACCCCGGCGGTGTCTCAGCTTTATACGTGGTTGAGTGGCCAGTTTGTCGCTCTGGAACGCATTCAATAGACTTCCTCCGTTGGTTGACACATTGACGAGACGCTCGTCGAATGTTCAGATGCCGGCCAGTTTCAGGTGTCCCATGCCGCCGTGCATGGGGTGAAACGGGAAACCGGTACGTTCTTTTCGAACAAGTCCGGTGCTGCCCCCGCAACGGTATGCGCGTGATGCTTTCAATACACCACTGTGGCCACACAGCCATGGGAAGGTGAAAGCCTCGATACGCGCGAGCCCGGAGACCGGCCTGGAAAGTGTTTGGCAAAATCCTGCGGTGGGCGGGCATGGGCCGGTATTGGCTGTGCGCGATGCCTTCTCTTGCATGCTCTTCTGCGAAGATCCTTTTCGAGAAGACAATGATTCGACCTTTCTACACCTCGGCTCCAACGTTCTTGTGCGGCTGCCTGTTCAGCCCTGTGCTGCTGGCCGACGACGCGCCACTGCAACTCAATCAGCAAATCGTTTCTGCACCGTCGGTGGAGTCCACCACCGTCGCCGACATGGCCAGATTCGGCAGCAAGGTCGAGATCGTCAGCCGCGAGCAGATCGAACGCGCCGGCCCCAGCGCCGATGTCAGCCGCGTGATGCAGATGTTCATTCCCGGCTTGTATGTCGCGCCGAAAAACGGCCCGTTCGACTACGGCACCTATTCGCTGCTCGGCGGGCGCAACGACGACACGCTGATCCTGCTCGACGGCGTGCGCCTGAACAATCGCCTGTATGGCGGCCTCTATCTGGACACCCTGCCGGCCAACGCCATCGAGCGCATCGAAGTGCTCAAGGGTGGCCAGAGCCTGTTGTTCGGCACCCAGGCCGTGTCCGGCGTGATCAATATCGTCACCCGCAGCCCGCAGTCGCGCAAAGCCTCCGGCGAGGTGAATCTAGGCGTCGACAGCTTTGGCGGCACCACCGAAGACGCCCGCGTCGAGAATATCTTCACTAACGGCTTTGGCGATCTCGGTCTGCTGGCGTACGTCAGCCACAACGTCTCCGACGGTTACCAGCCGTACCGCAACCGCGACCTGAAGAACGTCAGCGAGAAAAAACGCGCCTACGAAGTCACCACGTTCGGCGGCAAGGCAATTCAGTCGTTCGAGGATGATTCGCGACTGGAACTGTTCTACCAGTACGCCGACGCCAACCTCGACTTCGCCCGCCCGCTGGACAATCACCAGACCAACAACGACCGCGTGCAGCAGATCGCCACAGCGACCTTCGAACAAACCCTCAATGAACGCCTGAGCTACTTCGTCAAAGGCCATATCAACGACTGGGACACACGTTATACCCGCGTCAACAACGTCAATGGCAGCGGCACCAGGGTCATTAATCACAACGACTATTGGGGCTTCACCGACTGGGGTGTGCAGGCCGAAGGCAAGGCTCAATTGCCCGGCGGCCATGTGCTGGTGTTCGGCACCGACAATCAATGGTTCAAGGGTCAGGACGATGTGTTGATCATCGACAACGACAAGGCCGAAGCCCACGCGTTCTACACGCAACTGCGGCCGCAAATCGACGCCCTGCCCGACTGGCACCCGAGCATCGGCGTACGTCACGAAGCCATGAGCGGCGGCGACGGCGCCACGGTCGGCATGCTCACTTCGCTGTATGACCTCAACGACAACTGGTCGGTGCGCGGCCAATACGGTAGCGCCTACAAACTGCCGAACGCCGAGCAACTGTTCGTCAACGAGCCGGGCGACGAGATCGGCAATCGCAACCTGAAGCCGGAAAAAAGCCGCAACGCTGAACTCGGTGTCGACTACAAAGGCCTCTTGCTGGACCGTGAATTCAGCGCCAGCGTGACCCTGTTCAAACGCAAGATCGATGACCTGATTACCCTTGACGACATTCACTGGGTCAACGGTGAAGGCCTGGTGCGCATGCGTGGTTTCGAGGCCGACGCCAAGCTCGCGCTCAACGATCGGTGGAGCCTGCAAGCGGACATGACCCGCAACCTCACCGAATCGCGCAGCGGTGTGACCCTCAACGATATCCCGAGCTTCTTCGCCCGCTCGCGGCTGGGCTACGAATCGGAAAACCGCCTGTGGGGCGCCGGCGGTGCGATCCGTTACATCCGCGACATCAAGAGTTCCAAGCAAGTCGAATACGGCAATTATTCCGTGGTTGATGCCGACGCTTATCGCTACCTCGACAATGCCCACCAGCACCGCGTGAGCCTGCTGGTGGAAAACCTCTTCGACCGTGATTACGTCACCAGCCGTTCGAGCAACGTCGATAACCTCGGCCGGCCGTTCACCTCCGAAGTGCGCTACACGTACCGCTTCTGATGAGTGAGATCACAACCGTCGACGGCGTCGACACGCACCCGGACTGGTCGCAAGTGCCCGAGCATGCGCGCCATGTATTCGTCTGCACCGGCCCGCGCTGCACCCAGCGCGGCGCCTTGCAGTTATGGAAAACCTTGCGCCGGCATTTGCTGACACACGATCACATCGAGACGCCGTGCGGGGTCTTGCTGACCCGCACGCACTGCCAGTTTCCGTGCAATCTGGGGCCGATTGTGACGGTGTACCCGGAGCGCTGCTGGTATGGCGTGCGCAGCCATGAAGATGTGCAGCGGCTGGTCGAGGGACATCTGGTGGGCGGTGAAGTGGTTGCGGATTTGCTGATCAAGGCGCAGGTATGAGATCGATCCTGGTGGCGCTTGCCGCCCTGCTCTGCGCAATGCCCGTACTCGCCGACAGTTACCGCAATTGCGGCGAGCAATGGGACGCCGTAAAGCCTTCGCGCATCGTCGCGCTCAATCAGCATGCGGCCGATATCGTCCTGGTGCTGGGCGCCGGGCCAGCGTTGGTCGGCGTGGCCTATCTGGATGACACCGCTGCCGCTCAGCAGCCATCCGAGTATTTCGGTGTGCCGGTGATCGCGCGGCAGTACCCGGCCAGCGAAGTCCTTTATGCACAAAAACCGGATCTGGTGATCGGCGGGTTTGCCACAGCGTTCGGCGACGGTGTGACCTCGCGTTCGGGGCTGGCGCGCAATGGCATCGCGTCCTATTTGCTCGAGTCGGCCTGCAACGGGCATTCGCTGGATTACTTCGCGCAAGTTCGCAGTGACTTGCTGACCTTGGGCAAATTGCTGCACAAACAGCCACAGGCGCAGCAGTTGAGCGAGGCCATGGACGCCGATCTCGCCAGCGCCCGGGCCTTGGGCGCCACTGGCCAACCGCTGTCGGTGTTCTATCTCGACAGCGAGGTCAAAGGCCTCGACAGCGAAGGTCAACGCGGCTTTGTCACCCAGCTGTTGGCCGCTGCCGGTGCGCGCAATGTGTTCGCCGACATCAACCTTTATCGAGTAACCGTGAACAGCGAAACCCTGCTGGCCAGCGATCCCGACGTGATCCTGCTGGCCGACGCCGACTGGTCACCCGCCAGTCGCAAACGCGATCTGCTGAGCCACGACCCGGTACTGTCGCAACTGCGCGCGGTGCGGGAAAACCGAATGATCGACATCCCCTTCACGCACCTGCTGCCGACCTTCAACAGCGGTCGGGTCGCTCTGGAACTGGCCCGCCAGCTCAATGCCCTGAACAAAAATAAATGAACCCGCCGCCCCCCACGCCACCTAACGCACAGACCATCAGGAGGTAGCCAATGCAAATCGAAACCGTGTGGATCGTACTGGCGGCAGTTCTTCTGCTTATTGAACTCTGGGCCATCAATCGGGTGCGCAAGAGCGAGGGCAAAGCGAGCAATAAAGGCGTGTGGATTGTGCTGATCGTGTTTGTGCCGTTGTTCGGGTTGATTGCCTGGGCGTTGGCGGGGCCCAAGCACGTGGTACCGCAGTGAGCGTCAACGACAAGTCTTGAGTCTGCGCGGGCATTGATTGCCCGCGTTGTTTTTGAGGTCAGCGGTAGAACGGTGACAGCAGCATACCCCGCTTCGGCGCCTCGGCTGTGAACTGCAATGGTCGCACGACACAGGTCATGCAGGCTGCATGAAGGCAGTTTGCCTAAGGCGCTGCAAGCCTTTGAAGCCGCAGCATTTTTCCGGATCGATAAATTGGCATGGCAAATGCCACAGGTTCAAAGCATTCACAGCGCCGTGAGAAAACGGCCTGTGTTCACTCCGTGACAGCCGAGGAACCATAATGAACGCCATCGACCTTCTCAAAGCCGATCATGTAAAAGTCAAAGACATCCTCAGCCAACTCAGCGACTCGACGGAGCGGGCGCTGAAAAAACGCGTGGAACTGTTGGGTAAACTGGAAATGGA
Source organism: Pseudomonas sp. rhizo66 (assembly GCF_031931925.1). Taxonomy (NCBI): domain Bacteria; kingdom Pseudomonadati; phylum Pseudomonadota; class Gammaproteobacteria; order Pseudomonadales; family Pseudomonadaceae; genus Pseudomonas; species Pseudomonas sp. rhizo66. The sequence goes on along the minus strand of NZ_JAUJWZ010000016.1, from coordinate 128,035 downwards.
AATCACCATCCATACCCGGCTCGAAGAGGAAATTCTTTATCCCGCGTTCAAGGAAGCAGGCGGCAAAGAACAGGACATCATGTATTTCGAGGCCAAGGAAGAGCACCGCACCGTCGACTCACTGGTGCTGCCTGATCTGAAACAGACCGATCCGGGCACCCCGGAATTTTCCGGCCGGGTAAAAGTGGTCAAGGAATTGCTCGAGCACCATATTGAAGAGGAAGAAACGGAAATGTTTCCTCAAGCAAAAAAACTCCTGGGCAAAGCCAAACTGGACGAGTTAGGCGCGCAGATGGAAGCCATGAAGGCCAGTTACAAGAAAGAAATGGCTGCCGGAAATATGGCCGCTTAAACCGTTGCCCGTGCCCAAGCCCGGCTTCGGCCGGGTTTTTTCTGATTGCTCAAATCACCCGCCCTGCTGCACGATCAGCCGTCGCCAACAGGGAATGTTGAAATGGAACAGAAAGCGCCTCAGCGAATCCAACCCGCCGACTGTGCGGACATGCAAGATATTCGAAGTGAAATCGACCGACTTGATCAAGCGGTGATCAAACTGCTGGGCAAGCGTTTTCAATACGTACTCGCTGCCTCGAAGTTCAAAACCTCGGCGACCTCAGTGCGGGCACCGGAGCGTTTTCAGGCGATGTTGGCAACCCGTCGCGACTGGGCCGAAAACGAAGGTTTGAATGCAGACGCCATTGAGAAAATGTACCGCGACCTGGTCAATCACTTCATTGCTGAAGAGATGAAGCACTGGGCGGCGGCACAGACGGACAACTGACTGCTTTGGCACAATCGTCCGTTTGCTCCGAAGGCAGACAATCAAGGAGAACAGCATTGACGACGCCACCCAAGGACGCGTTCGCCTATCAGGAGGTCTACCACTACCTCCTCGGCCTGATCGAGGCGGCCAGTGGCACGACTGAGCAGAAACTGCCGTCCCTGCGACAACTGGCCCTGCGCCTTGGCGTTTCGGTCTCGACAACCAAATACGCCTATGCACTGCTCGAAGACGAGGGCCGGATCCACGCCAGAGCCAGGTTTGGCTATTTCACCCGGTCGATGCCGGCGGCACCTGTGACGCCCAGTTCCGACAATCTTCTGGACAGCGTCTTTGCCAGTGCCCGTCAGCCTGCGATGTTGGCGTTTAGCAGTGATGCCCCGGCGATGCTGCTGTCGCTGCAAGGTCCATTGTTGACGATGGAGCGCGAACTGACCCGCCAATACCCGCGCTCGCACGCGCCGCTCTATCAGGCCCTCGGTGAGCCTGAATTGCGCGCGGTCCTGGCTGAACGCTACACCCGTTCCGCTCACAACCACTGGCAGGCCGAGCACGTGTATATCGGCGCAGACCTGCGCAGCGTGCTGGAACTGTCGCTCAATGCCCTGAACCTCGGTGGCAGCGTGGCGCTGGTCGAATCGCCCTGCTCGTGGGCGATTCTGCGCCAGTTGCAGGCGGCCAATATCCGCGTTATCGAAATGCCCCTCGGCGATGACGGCCGCTTCGATCTGCCCGCGTTGAAGGCGTTACTCACGCGTGAGCCGGTGCGCCTGGCGGTGCTCTCCTCCACAGTGAATATTCCCCAGGGTCAGTTGATGCCCGCGCAGGATAAACAGCAGATCTGTCGCTGGCTGGCCGAGCGGGATATCTGGTTGTTTGAAAACGATACATGGGGCGAGTTGGGTTTCTCCGAGTCAGCCGCGCGTTATCGCGACTTTGCCGATCCGGACAAGCTGCTGGTGTTCTCGACATTCGACAAACTGATTGGCGGCGAAGCGCCGTACGGCTACGTTTTGTGTCGCCAGCAGGCCGCGCCATTTCATCGACTGTTTACGCAGCGCGGTTTTCGCCTCTCGCCTATTCGGCAGAAAGCGATTGCCAGGCTCTACAGCTCCAGGCGCATCGACCAGCACCTGACCACCCTGCGCGCTCTGTTGCGCAAGCGCATGCAACAGCTGCACACCTTGCTGGAAGAACACGGTAACGGCCAGTGGCAGGTGCTCGTCCCGCAAGGCGGTGCAAGTTTCTGGCTCAAGGTTGTGCGATCGATCGACATGCAACGGGTGTTCGAGCGCCTGCTGGCTGAGCGGATCGTCATCGCCCCCGGCGAAATCTTCAGCCAGCAAGGCGCCTGGAAGCAGTACCTGCGCCTGAGCTTTACCCTCGACTGGGACAAGGACATCGGCCACGCGGTGCAACGACTGGCGCAGGCTATCACCGAAGAAAACCGCGTCTACAGCCCATAACAATGCCGCGTTTCAGGAAACCGGCCATGGCGCACATCCTCGGCAAACTGCGCGCACGCCTCGCTGATCACCGCGCCGACATCGGCGTACCGTTTGACGAAACGCGGCTGATGCTCACCGCCCAGGCCGAGCACGTCTTCGGTGACCAGCACCTGCCCGTCGCAGGCCGGTGAGGCGCCAATGCCGATGGTGGGCATTGGCGAGTCCAGCGTGATCTGCCGTGCCACACCTTCGGCCACACCTTCGAGCAACAGGCTGAAAGCGCCTGCGTCGAGATTGGCTCGCGCATCTTCGGCAATCACTGCGCCGGTTTCAGCGGTCAGGCCCTGGGCCTTGAAGCCGCCCATGACATTGACAAATTGCGGCATCAGCCCGACATGCGCCATAACCGGAATTCCGCGCGCCACGAGAAATTCGACAGTGGACGCCAAGGCCTTGTTGGCCTCCAGCTTCACCGCGTCGCAACCGGTGCGCGCCAAAACCTGAGCGCAATTACGAAAGGCCTGCTCGTGGGATTCCTGATAACTGCCGAACGGCATGTCGGCCACCACACAAGCCAGGCACGTGCTATCGACCACCGCCCGCGTGTGGCCGATGATTTCTTCGAGCTGCATGCTCAGTGTCGAGGGGCGGCCATAACCGACCATGGCCGTGGAATCACCGACCAGAATGAAGTCGACGATCGGGTCGATCAGTTTGGCAATACTGCTGGAATACGCCGTGAGCGAGACGATTTTCTGTTGGCCTTTCATGGCAACCAATTGCGGTACGGTCAGGCGTTTGGTGCGGGTATGCTGGCTCATGGGCGGCTCCTTGAGACAGCCGTCCGTAAACAACAAATGTTGTCGAAATCAACGCGAAAATCTTCCATACAGTGCTCAATTCCAAAGGTTTCGAGCGGTCGATTATTCGCCTGACGTAAAAACATTCAATGCACAGATTTGCGTGAAAAAGCGACCCAGGTGCGGCCTGCTTCGTTGAAATGCACACAGGATCCGGGGTGCATAATTTCGCCGGTTACCGCAGGATTGGATGCCCGTGCAGCGCTCAAGGCGTATGTTCAACCACCCCGCCGGATTCCCTACGCTATCAAGGACAACCATTCATGGAAGAAATCATTACCTACCGAACCGCCACCGCCGAAGATGCCATGGCGATGTGCGAGCTGGGCCAATTGCTCAACTCGGTACACCACGCCGCCCGCCCTGATATCTACGCCGCCGCCACCGAAGATTTCGCCCGTGACTTGCCGCACTGGGCCGGGATATTCGAAAAGCCCGGCCAAATCGTCTTCATCGCCAGCGCCGGTGAGCGGCCCGTGGCGTTCATTACGGCCATCCTGTCCGCCAGTTCCGGCCCGCTGATGCAGCCGCAGAATGTGGTGCGCATCGGCTCGGTGTGTGTCGCCGAGCCGTTCTGGGGTAAAGGCATTGGTCGCGCGCTGATTCAATGCGTACAAGACTGGGCGATCGAGCAAGGTGCGCAGGACCTGCGGTTGACTGTATGGCCATTCAACGAACGTGCCGCGCGTATGTATGCGGAGTTCGGCTTTGAGACCCGTGCATTCGAGATGGGCATGCGTTTGTGAGGACCGACCAACTCCGATCCTGAATAACCGCTGCGAAATTTCAGCACGAACCCTATCGAATGGTTCGATCCTGCCGACAACATCCTGGCGGACAGCGAGAGGTTCTAACGGCGCGAGTCCACCTCCGCACAAGAGCCACTTTCCATTACGATTCAAGAGGCTGCACCCATGAGCAACGCCTGGAACGAAGGTTATTTCACCGACGAAGGCTACACCTACAGCTATAGCCGGGAAATCAATCCGGTTTTCCAGCGTTACTGCCTGTTGTTGCGCGGCGTTGCCGGTCTGGACAATCCCGACGGTTATCACTGCGAACTGGGTTTTGGTCAGGGTGTGTCGATCAATATCCACGCCACGGCGAGCCCTGCAGGCTTCGTCGGTACGGACTTCCACCCCGGTCAGGCGGCCCATGCCATTGAGCTGGCGGAACTCAGCAACAACGGCGCAAAACTCTATGACGACAGCTTCGAGCAACTGCTGGCGCGTCATGATTTGCCGCAGTTCGACAGCATCAGCCTGCACGGCATCTGGACCTGGGTCAGCCGTGACAACCAGAAGCTGATTGTCGAGTTCGCCCGGCGCCACCTCAAACCGGGTGGTCATCTGTATGTCAGTTACAACGCATTCCCGGGTTGGTCGCCTGCCGCGCCGTTGCGCCAATTGTTCAGCCTGCACGACCGCTTCGCCAATCACTCGACGCGGGCGGATCAGCGCATTGACGCCGCGCTGCAGTTTTCCGAAGCGCTGCTGGCGGCCAACCCCAAGTACGCCATTGCCGCGCCAAGTCTGGGCGCCCGACTGCAGACCATCAAAGGTCAGGACCGCCAATACGTCGCTCACGAATATTTCAATCGCGACTGGAACTGCATGTACTTCGCCGACATGGTGGATGCGCTGGCCCCGGCCAAGCTTGATTTCGTGACGACAGCGGTGCCGCTGGATTCGGTCGATGTACTCAATCTGAGTGGCGAAGCCCTGACCTTTCTCGACAGCATCGAACACCCGGTGATGCGCGAGCAGGCACGTGACTACTTCGTCAATCAGTCGTTCCGCCGCGACCTGTACGTGCGCGGTGCCAACCGACTCTGCGCCGCCGAGCGCCGGTCGCGCATGCTCAATACGCGATTTGTCCTGATGCAACCGGCAGAAACCGTAGCGTCCAGCGTCACCGGCCCCGCTGGCGAAGCGTCTTTGCAAGCGGAAATTTACGGCCCGCTGCTCAATGCACTCGCGGGCCAGACGTATGAAGCCCAAACGATGCAACAGTTGCTCGATGCGGTGTCGCCAATCGCCTATGACGATCTGGAACAGGCCATCGCCATCCTGGTCAGCATGGGCGCGGTAGCCCCTTGCCAGAGTGAAGCCGCCGAGGCGCGGGTATACGAACGCTGCGCCGCGTTTAACCTGCAACTGTGCAAGCGCGCGCTGTTCAACGCCGACATTCAGGTGCTGAGCAGCCCGGTCACCGGTGGTGGCGTCATGGTCAGCCGCTTCCAGCAACTGTTCCTCATTGCAATCCGCCAGGGCAAACAGCACCCGGCGGAGTGGGCGCAACTGGCGTGGAGCGTCATCGCCGAACAAAACGAAGTGCTGGTCAAGGACGGCCAACCGCTGACCACTGCCGAAGCCAACATCGCCGCGCTGACCGAGCAGGCCCAAGTCTTTGCCGAGCAATCGTTGATCGTGCTGAGTGCTTTGAAAATCGTCTGATCGAGGTGAGTGGCGCGCAGTGGTACAGGCAGGAAATCTGCGGCCACTCGCGCCAGCAGCACACACCACTGCTGGCCATCAAAAACCCCACGGTCAACGGCGAGATCTCATAAGGGTGCCTTAATCAAACGCCCCGTTCAGCACCTCGTATATCAGACCGGTTGCCAGCGCGACCAATATCAAGTCCGTGCCCGCCTGCTGCCATTCGTAGCCATCGTAATGTGGCAGATGACCAACCAGGCGCCCATCGAGCTTTTTGGCGATACCGGGCGGCAGTGGTTTGCCGCGCGCAAGGTTCTTTTGAACCCCCGGTGGCAGCGAAGGGCCCGGGCTCCAGTAATCGCGATAGCCGCCAACAATCCCGAGCACATTGCCGCGATCGATGCTGGGGCCATGACTCCAGTCACCACCGGCGTTGTTGCCCTTGTTGCCGTTACCTTTCTGGTTACCGTGGCCCTGCACATTCTGCGAATTACCCTTGCCATTGCCCTGGCCCTTTCCATTACCGGGATCAGCCAATGCCATCGCCGAACTGACCACCAGCGCAAGGGAAGTAATCGTTGCAATCAATGTGCGTGACTTGATCATGCGGCGCGCCTTCATGGTGGGTTGCTCCTGTGTCATCTTGACGTTACCCATCAGCTTAGTTTATTCGGACTAGCCGCTCGTCGATTACAACCCAGTCCATCGACACTGCCTGACAGGAACTATTTCATGGATTTGAAATTCAGCCACATCGACGTATTGGTCAACGACCTCGAAGAAGCCTGCGCCTACTATGCGCAAATCCTCAAGGCACGAACCTCCACAACGCAGATATGGAATCGTGGTGGCCTCCACGTGCGCTATGCCGTCGCGCTGATGGGTCAGGAGCGGTTCATGCTGGTCCAGCCACTGGCGGGGAATCTGAAGGAACTGCTGGATACCGTGGGCGAAGGCATGATTTATCGCCATTGCTACACCACCCCGGATATCGAGTTGGCCTACGACGAACTGCTCGCCAGCGGGGTTCAGCCGGAAGACGAGAACGGCCAGCCGTTGACCCGCGAGAACCTGCAATCGCCCTCCGGGGCCCGCATTATCTGGTTGCCCAAGCGTTTCGGGCATTTCTCGATCGAGATTCTTGAAGAGAAGGCGCTGGGGGCGTTTATCGAGGCGGCGTTTGCCTGAGGGTTGTGCGATATCCTAGTGCGCGACTTTATCGCGATGTGAGGAATGGGCATTGCCTTGGCCCGACGCTTACGTCAGGATTCGCCCCTTTTTGAGCGCAAGAGCAGGCCGGATAGAAAACATGAATCGTCAAAAGAAACTGCAGCAGCTGTTCAAGGAAAAGGCCAAAAAGGCCAGTGCCAAACTGGCACCGAAAAAGCCCAAGTACATCAGCAAGGCTGAGCGGGCGAAACTGGAGGCAGAGGCAGCGGTGGAACCAACCGATACCAGCGAGAGCTGATTCCTGCTCTACGAGAGCGGAGATGTTCAGCAGCGCCCGCTCGATACGGAGGTCTTTCTCCGCCAGCCTCGCCTCGCTCCGTCGGCTACATCTTTTCGGTGCGGGCCAAATAGGGAATACGTCAAGAAAGCGTTTTACACGCCAGCCAGGCCCCCCAGAACAAACTGCTGAAAAACCGCGTCGTTTCACCAAACCCGGCCTCATGCAACAACGCCTGAACCGCCGCTTCGGAATGCGGCGGGTCGGCGCCTTGCAGAATCTTGCCCAACTTGGCCTTCACCTCCTCCGCACTGGCGCCCTGCTGCCGCCAACGCTGTCCCCACGCCAGGAGTAACAACGGTTGGCTGGCATAGGCGTAATGGTTGCCGGCGACAATCAGCGGCGCGCCCGGTTTGAGACGTGCCTGAATCGCTTGCAGGATCCGGCGCTTGGGCTCATCACCATTCAGATGATGAAGCACGCCGATCAACGTCGCTGCATCGAATGAGGCAGCGGCCGGCAGGTCTTCGACGTGGCCGAGATGCACTTGGGTTCGGTGCAGTAAATCGTTGGCTTGCAACTGCGCAGTCGCGGTTTCCAGCATCGGTACGGAAGGGTCGACTGCGGTGAAACGCCACTGCGGCTCCAGCGCCGCCATCGCAATGATTTCCTGCGCCGTACCGCCGGCGCCGACCACCAGTATGCTGGCCGGGCGCGAACCCAGACTCGCCGCCAACATGCAGGCCGCCAGGTCGTGACAGGCGTCGTAGCCGGCCAGAGCGATGCGGCTTTGGCGGGCGTATTCGCTGGCGCGGGAAGTGTCGAATTTTTCTGCGGGGCTGGTCGAGGTTGGGCTCACGGCAATGCTCCTTGTTTTTCGAGCACGCTACGCCGAAGAGCGCGAGAGGGAAAATTCATTCGCTTCATGCCCCGCATTCCTCGCGGGAATGCGGCCATCGACATCTCGTCTCCCCTTGCACTTGATCATCCGCCGATCCCGGCAGCGGACTACCGGGATCGATCGATACTCAGGCCTCGAACTGGTGATAAACCTTGGCGATGACCTTCCAGGTGCCGCCAATTTTGATCAGGGTCAGGTAGTCGTTGTAATCGGCACCAATCGCATCGGTTTCCAGGTCCACACGCACTATTGCAGTGGTCGGTGTGATCGCCAGCACGTCAAGACGTGTGCTGATGTGCGGGGCCGCGCCGTTTTTCTCGACGAAATCAAACAGGTTCTTGATCGGGCCGCCGAGCAATTCGCCGTTGGTGAAACCGTACATCACCGCCTCTTTATGGAAGGCCTGAGCGACGCCTTGGGCATCGCCGATCCGAAGACCTTCAACGTATTGATTGGCAGTGGCGATGACAGCGGTGTATTCGGCGGTCGGTACAGCCTTGATGTTGTTTGACATGGTTGTTTCCTTTCGTTGGAGGTGAGTTACAGAGGCCACCGGAAGCCAAGGTGGGCACACGGCGGCAGGAGCTGCCGACATTCACCAATCCTGGCGTGTCGGCGAGATGATGAAATGGGTGACGGAGAGGTTTTATGTCAGGGCTGCCATTCAGGCATTAGCGGTTGGCCAATCGATGTAGCCTTTGGCGCCACCGCCGTAGTAACCCTCACGCGGGGCAATGGTCAGTTCGAGCCCGTGACGCAGGCGCTCGACCAGGTCGGGGTTGGCAATAAACAAACGCCCAAACGCCACCGCATCGATACGGCCCTGCGCCCGACGCTCAAGTGCCATCGCCAGGTCATAGTTGTTGTTGCCAATGAACGGCCCTTCGAACTGCGCACTCAGGGCGTCGAGATCCACCCCCGCAGGAACGCTGCGAGAAGTAGCCGTGGCACCTTCGACGAAATGCAGGTAAGCCAGGTTGAATCGATTGAGTTGCTGGATCAGATAGCCGTAAGTCGCCATGACGTTGCTGTCGGGCGGCGTATTCCCGGCATCGGGCGTTACCGGTGACAGGCGGATACCGACACGGTCGCTGCCCCAGATGGACGCCACCGCAGCGGTGACTTCGAGTATCAACCGGGCGCGGTTCTCGATGGAGCCGCCATAGAGGTCCGTGCGCTGATTGGTCGAGTCGCGCAGAAACTGGTCGAGCAGATAGCTGTTGGCCGAATGCACTTCGACGCCATCGAACCCGGCTTGCCTGGCATTCTCGGCGGCAAGTTTGTACTGCTCGATGATCCCGGGAATTTCCGCGGTCTCAAGCGCGCGAGGCATCGATACCTCGACAAAACCTTTCTCGGTGTACGTGCTGCCCTCAGCCTTGATCGCCGAAGGTGCGACCGGTGCTTCGCCATTGGGCTGCAACTCGACACTGGAAAAACGCCCGACGTGCCACAGTTGGCAGACGATCTTTCCGCCGGCCGCGTGCACCGCATCGGTGACTTTTTTCCACCCGGCGACCTGCGCTTGCGACCAGATACCCGGTGTCATCGCATAGCCACGTCCCTGAGCGGAGATGTTCGTCGCCTCGGCGATGATCAAACCTGCACTGGCGCGCTGAGCGTAGTAAGTCGCGTGCATTTCATTCGGTACGCCGTCGTCGGCCATCCGGCTGCGCGTCACGGGCGCCATGACAATTCGATTGGCCAATTGCAGCGCGCCCATGTGCATGGGCGAGAAAAGGTCGGTATCAACAGCGTTATCAATCATGAACACTCCAAATCAATAGACTGGTCGTCTAGTAAAATAACCCCAAAAAAACGCCCCTGCGCCAGCGGGCGTGCACACGTTCTCGATGCGGTTTGAACGATTGAAGACTCAGACTTCAGCAGCGCAATGAACACGCGACGGTTCAAGCGCTGCTCTTTCCCACTTGGCAATCACCAGCGGTGCGATGGCATTGCCCAATACGTTCAGCGTGGTCGTACCGCTGTCGATGATCCTGAAAATACCCGCGATCAATGCCACGCCTTCCAGGGGCAGACCGGCCGACGCCAACGTCGCGGAGAGGATGATGATGGCAAACCCGGGCACCCCTGCCGCGCCTTTCGATGTCAGGACCATCGTCACCACCAGCAAGATCTGCTGCGACAGTGACAGGTCGATTCCATAGAGTTGCGCCACGAAGATCGTCGCGACGCCGAGGAAGATCGAAGCGCCGTCCAGGTTGAATGCATAACCCACCGGCACCACGAAACTGACGATCCGCCGCGGTACGCCGTAGCGCTCCAACCGGCTCATCAATTGCGGCATGACCGCGGCGGAAGCGGCGCTGGAAAATGCCAGAATCAGTTCACTGCGGAAGTAGCGGATCAATTTGAAAATGTTCTCGCCGATCAGGTAGCAAATGCCGCCGAGTATCACCAGAGCGAAGACAATCAGCGCCAGATAAACCACACCGATCAACTTGAGCAATGGCAACAGTGAGGCAAAACCAAATGTCGCAACCGTTGCGCCAATCATGCCGAAGACACCGACCGGCGCGTAAGCCATGACGATTGAGACCACTTTGAACATCGCATCGCAAATGCTTTGAACCAGGGCAATGGCTGGTGCACTTTTTTCTCTTGGCAGCGCATTCAGGCGAGGCCGAACAGCACGGCGAAGAACAATACCGAGAGCAATTTCGCTTCCGACATCGCCACCAGAACATTGTCCGGCACGATGTTCTGCACGATCACCAGCGCACCTTTTGACGGCTCCATGTTGATCGATGCCGTGCCGTGGGACAGGCCGGAAATATCGGTGCCGGTACCCGGTTCAAAGAGGTTTGCGAAACACAAGCCGATGACAATGGCCAGCGCGGTAATCGCAAAGAAATAACCCAGCGACTTGATGCCCATGCGGCCAAACGACTTGTTATCGCCACCGCCGGCAATGCCCAGAATCATGCAACAGAAGACAATCGGTACAACCACCATCTTCATCATCTTGATAAAGATGTCACCGAGGGGTTTGAGGATCTCCGCACTGACCCACGTTTGATACTGCGGATGGGTATTGAAATACCAACCGACGAGCACGCCAAGCAACAGCCCGGCAACGATTTGCCACACCAGGGGAATACGTTTCATGTCTAGCCTTTTTGTTGGAAGGAAAGGTCTGCGTCAGTGGCAGTTGCTAGAGTCATGAGCTTCCAGCTCACTAGGGAACGAATGGCACAACCGGGTTGTGCCATGACGGTTGTCACTTGGCGAAGAGCTGGCTCATATCCTTGAACGCCTTGAACTCAAGGGCGTTACCGCAAGGATCAAAGAGGAACATGGTGGCCTGCTCACCCACCTGCCCCTGAAAGCGAATGTACGGTTCGATCACAAACTCGGTACCAAAGGACTTCAGACGTTCGGCCAATGCTTCCCACTGTTGCCATCCCAAAATGATGCCGAAGTGCGGAACAGGTACGTCGTGACCGTCGACCGGGTTGCTGTGAACGCTTTCCTGAGACGCGGTTTTCGGGTGTTCGTGAATGACCAGTTGGTGGCCATAAAAGTCGAAGTCGACCCACTGGGTGCTGGAGCGTCCTTCTGCAAGACCAAAGACCTCACCGTAAAAGGTGCGCGCCGCAGCCAGATCGTAAACGGGGATAGCGAGGTGAAAAGGCGAGAGGCTCATCAGAACTCCAATAATGTTTTTGTTGGTTGGCGAACATTCCTGCCGACATTGGCGCTTTCGGTTGAGTCGCTGCCGGGGATGGAAAACATCCTAGGACGGAAAACCAAACATAAAAATCAATATATATTTCTTAGAAACACAATTAATATTTGTGAATGATCAAAGAACTCAAGACACTCATTGCCGTAGCACGCGAAGGTACTTTCGCTGCAGCCGGCAACAGGATCGGCCTCACGCAGGCTGCCGTCAGCGCCCAAATCCAGCGCCTGGAAGCCGAACTCGGCTTCGAGCTTTTCGACAGAAAGGGGCGCTCGGCACACCTCAACAGAATGGGCCACCAGATACTTCTGCAAGCGCAAGAACTGCTCAGGCTCTACGACAGTCTCGGCTCGACAACCACGGGGCTGCCTCCCAGCGTGCTGGTCAACATCGGCGCCATTGCGTCGGTGCAGCGCTCTTATCTACCGGATGCGCTCGCGAAGTTTCACCAGCACTGCCCGCAGTGCAGATCCCGGATCGTTCCGGGGCTGTCGATGGAACTGGTCAACCTGGTGGATGCTGGCGAGATCGACATGGCCGTGATCATCCGCCCGCCCTTTTCACTGCAGAGTGACCTGCGCTGGACGACCTTGGCGCTGGAGCCTTACCGGTTGATCGTGCCCCGCGATGTGCCGGGCGATGACTGGAGCCAATTGCTTTGCAGTCAGCCGTTCATTCGATATGACCGCTCCTCCTTCGGCGGCAGGCAGGTCGATCGTTTTCTGCGGCAGATGCATTTCACCCTGCACGAGGTCTGCGAGTTGGATGAACTGGAGGCGATTATCAAACTGGTCGAAAACGGTGTCGGTATCGCGCTGGTGCCGCAAACGGCACCCGACTTTGCATGGCCTGCCGGCGTCAGAGTGCTCGATCTCGGCCAGCACACGTTCCACCGTGATATCGGGCTGGTGCACCGATCGCGCCAGACCTTCACCGAGCCTGTGCGGATGTTGGCTGAGCTGATCAGTGCGCAGGTGAGGATTGGCTATGAATAACTGCAGATCCTCGCATTCACAAACAGCCATTAATCGCATCAATAACAACCATTGACTCAATGAAGTTCTCTTATCAATAGCGCGGCGTAAGATCGGCTCCAGACCCAACCCTTACATCACGGAGCACACACTCATGAAACGCCAAGCCCTTCTCAGCATCGCTTTCTCGTTCTTCGCCCTGAATGCTTTTGCCGCTGCCCCTGCCGAACCTCTGGTCGCCGAAGGCGGTGCTGATCGTCTGCTGGAACAACGCACCGTTGCGGCTGCGACTCAAACCGATCCACTGTTCAGTGATGCAGTCGCCGCCGCTACTCAATCTGATCCATTGTTCAGCGACGCCGTAGCCGCAGCCACCGAAACCGACCCGCTGTTCAGCGATGCTGTTGCCGAAGGTGGTTCCGACCGTTTGCTTGAACGCCGCGCCGTCTGAATGCAGCGCTTCAGCGCCGTCACCGAACAAAGGCCCGACCTCACCCGTCGGGCTTTTTGCGTCTGCAGGCTCTGCTCACCGCCCCGGCCCTGCCGGAAACTTTTCCTCGCCAATCGTCTCGATCACCTAACCTCATAGACTGTGTGATCAATTCGGGCTGGCCCACCCATGCGCAACCCCTTGAAGTCGTTGTTTTTTGTCGCGGTCATGCTGCTGGTTGGCGGCAGTCCGACGCTGTGGGCAGCCGATTTGCCGGCGCCGGCAACCACCGCCGCCGCGCCGCTGCCGGTGATTTCGCAAAGCGATCTGCAAGCCTTGCAACAACGCCTCGACGGTCTCAAGCAACAGATTTCCGCCGCGAACAATTACAACCAGCTCGAAGGCCCGCAGGACCGGGTGCAGGCGTTCATTCTGGATGTCGATCGATTGTCGGCGGGGTTGTTGCCGCAGCAAGCACAACTGGCAGTGCAACTGGGAGTGCTAGGGGCCGCGCCGGATACGGACCTGGCGGCGGAACAGGCGGATATCGTCGCGCAACGGGCGGCGCTGGCGGAGCAGAAAAGCAAGGTTGACGGAACCCTGAAAAGCCTGGCGGCGTTGAAGCAGAGCGCGGCAGATTTGATTACGCAGATCGCCGGTATCCGCCGCACGTTGCTCGAGAGCGAGTTGACCCTGGGCACTGACAGCGTATTGAGTCCGCACTTCTGGGCGCCGCTGGTGAGTCCGAGCGACGATGATCGCCAGCGTCTGCGATTTTTCGTCGATCACGTGAGCGACACCTGGGCCACGGTTTGGGCGCCGGGCGAACGCTTCTTCACCAGTATTCTGGTGTTATTGGCGCTGATCATCTGGACATTCGGCCGCAGGCTCGCGGATCGGGGCCTGACCTGGGTGTGTATTTACCGCATGCCGGAGGGGCGTTTGCGGCGCAGTGCGCTGGCTTTCGCCTCGGCGCTGGCGACCATCGCCACCACCGCCATTGCTTTGCAACTGCTGTTCTACGCCTGCACCCGCCATCAAGCGTTGCCGCCGGTGCTGGAAACCTTCTCCGAAGAGTTCGAAAAGGTCGTGTATGCCTGCGTGCTGCTCACTGGGTTGAGCCGCGCGCTGTTATCGACCGAGCATCCTTCGTGGCGCCTGCCGGCGATTGCCGATCCGGTGGCACTGGCGCTCAAACCTTACCCGCGCATTCTATCCTGCGCGTTACTGGTGCTGGTGACGCTGGTGCAGGTGAGCAATGCCACCGGCATGAGCAGCCAGATCGTGATCGCCGGACGCGGGGTTATTTCGATCGTCGTGCTGGTGATCGTGACGGTCATGCTGTTGCGCGTCGGCAAGGTGCGCAAGGCGCTGGTCGCGGCCAATGATGCGGCAGCGGCAAACAGCACGGTTGCCGGGGTGATTTACACCATCGCCAGCGTCTCGATGTTTGTCTCGGCGATTGCCCTGCTCGCCGGCTACGTGTCGCTGGCGCGGTTCATCAGTTACGAGTTGGTGTGGGCGTACATCGTTCTGTCGGGTTTCTACCTGCTGATCCAGTTGATCAAGGACGCCTGCGAGCACATTTTTTCTCCTCGGCACGCGAGCGGCAAGGCACTCAAACAGCTACTGGGCATCGGCGATCGCCGCCTCGATCAAATCTCGATCCTGCTCTCCGGCTTCAGTCGGGCCGCACTGATGCTGCTGGCGGTGATCGCTCTGTTTGTCGGCGGCATCGGCACCACGCTCGGGCAACTGGCGAGCAACATCATGGCCATCCTCGGCGGCGCCGGGTTGCGCAAGCTGAATATCGTCCCCGGCCACCTGCTCAATGCCGTGCTGGCGCTGATGATCGGCATCTGGCTGATCCGCGCCTTGAGTCGCTGGCTCGACAACGAGTTCCTGCCCAAGACCGACATGGACCCGGGCATGTGTGCCTCGTTGAGCACGCTGTTTTCCAACATCGGTTACGCGTTCGTGATTCTGCTGACGCTGTCCTCGCTCGGCGTGCAGTGGACCAATCTGGCATGGATCGTCAGTGCATTGTCGGTGGGCATCGGCTTCGGTTTGCAGGAGATCGTGAAGAACTTTGTCTCAGGGCTGATTCTGCTCACCGAACGACCGGTGAAGGTCGGCGACCTGATCAGCATCAGCGGCGTCGAAGGCGACATTCGCCGCATCAACGTGCGCGCCACGGAAATCCAGCTCAGCGACCGCTCGATCGTCATCGTGCCGAACTCGCAACTGATCTCGCAGAACCTGCGCAACGTGACGCTGGGCGGCAGCGCGCAGGGTGTGGCGTCACTGGAGTTGATGTTCCCGCTGGATATCGATCCTGAAGAGGTCAAGGAGTTGTTGCTCAACACTTACCGGGAGAACGAAACCATCCTCGACAAACCGGCCCCGTTCGTGCGCTTCAGCAAGTTGTCGCCGGACGGGATCACCTTGACGGTGACCGGTTATGTGGGCAGCCCGAGGATTGTCGGGGTGACCAAAAGTGATTTGTTGTTCGAGATTCTCAAGCGCCTCGGAGCGGCGGGAATCGCGTTGGCGAAACCGGCCGGGACGACGTAATCAGGTTATTCCCGAAGCGCCTGGATGCCTGCGTTTCCAAGGCGACCGCTCTCGCTCGGCGCCCAGATCGAACTGTTCACGCAGATCGGGCTGGCCACGGGTGATCTCCGAAGCGGCACGGTTGTACCCGCGAAAGTGCGGTGAGTTGATCATGCCGCCGGCGGTTTTCTCGCTGTCGGGCAATGCGAAGAACTGCCGGGCGTGGGCCTGCACCTGCTTGAGCAAGTCGCTGTCGATACCGTGGCCGGTCAGGTAGAAAAAGCCGACGTCGCGGGCGGCGTGGCGCAGGTCTTCAAGGAATTCGTAACGTTGTTGCGCCGTGCCTTCTAACAGCGACAGGTCCAGCGCCGGCAATGTGGTGATGTCGAGGGTATGTGGCATGATTTCCCTCACCCAACCCTCTCCTTAGGGAGAAGGCGCCGACCACGTTGTCTTGCGTTATACATCGACCTGAAAAAGCGCGTTGATTCTGGATTCCGCAAAAATCGTTCAGGTCGGCGTAGCGTTTTAGATCACCTCGGTCAGTCCCCTTTTCCTTCGGAAGAAGGTTGGAGTGAAGGCTTTAAACTATGCCTACACTCGCCGAAAAAATGGCCTACGCGCCCAAGAAAACAAATATGGAAAAATCCTGCTTTTTGACAGTTTTCCAAGAAAAAAAGCCCGTTCCAGTCGAAACCGAAACGGGCTTTTCCCACATTAACGGCCGTTACTTCAGGTCGTCAAAATGGTCTCGCAGGAACTCGTAAAAGCGCAATGCTTTAAACAATCTCCATACAAGGCTCAGCGTACGCAGCAAAAGCTTCATACGTTTTGGCCTCCAGGGCTGGGGGCCAAACCTCCAGCAAACTTACCGGATCATGCTTGCCTTCAGCTGGCATGTCATAGCAGCTAGTGAGGCGGCCGGTTGAAAGCCCTCCGAAGTATCATCCCGGCACGGGTGCAAAACCGTCTCAGAGGGAATGAAACCGTTGAGTTGCCAGCCAAACCCCATCGCTGCACAGACATGTGAGCGTCGGCATCATAACCTTCAATCAGCCGATACCTGACGAAGTCATTCAGCGGCTTTGTAAAACGTTATTTCTGTCAGCCTTTTCTTTCTAAATCGGATATCGGAAACAGGTGCCTGAAACAAAATATTAGTCTTGCGACGGGTCGTAAAAATTCATACCATGGGCGCGGTCATAGCAGCTAGTGAAGCAACAAACCTCGGTCGCAAACCAGGGTTAACAAAAGAACCGCCCCGCAAAGGCGGTTTTTTTTCGTCTGCCTTTTCACTGCGCCCACCGATGAAAAACACATCACAACGCCCGCGCCCACGTCTGACTCAGCAGATCCTTGCCAAAGCTGTGAATCGCTTCCTCCTCCACCAACTCAAACCCGGCCTTCTGATAAATCTTGCCTGCAGCCGTCAGGTTGCTGGTGGTCCACAAGGTCATGTGCTTGTAGCCAATCTGCCGGGCAAAGCGCAGGCACTCTTCGACCAGACGACTGCCAATGCCCAGGCCCCGCGCGCTGGCGTCGACGTAGAGCATGCGCAGTTTGGCAGTGGTGGCGTCCTGGCGGACGATGAACACGGAACCGATGACCTTGCCGTCCTTTTCCGCAATCCAGCAGCGCTCGCTCGTCGGGTCGTAATCACGCAGGTACTTGGCGACCACCTCGGCCACCAGTGTTTCGAACTCCGAGTTCCAGCCGTATTCACGGCTATACAGTGCGGCTTGTTGCTGCATCACCGTACCCATGTCGCCGGGCTGCGGATCGCGTAACACGTAAGTCGAGTCCTTACTGCCTTCCAACAAGGTCTGGATCAGCGTCATGGCGCCGATCAGCTGCTTCTGCTGCGGCTCCGGCAATCGTTCGAGCATGGCAACGATCTGTTCACGGGAGGCCTTTTCCAGCGGGATCAGGATGTCGCGGCCCAGGTCGGTAAGGTGTAATTGCGCAGCGCGGGCGTCGGTAGGCGACGGGATTTTCTGGATCAGTCCGCGCTTCTCGAAACCGCTGATGATCCGGCTCATGTAGCCGGCGTCCAGGCCAAGCATCTGGCGCAGATCTGCGCTGGTCAGGTCGCCACGCGAGGCCAGCTCATAGAGGATCCGCAGTTCAGTCAGCGAGTAATCGCTTTGCAGCAGATGCTCCTGCAAAACGCCGATCTGATGGGTGTAAAAGCGGTTGAAACCACGCACGACGTCGGCTTGCTCGAGGAGATGGCTGCTGGACATGGCAAACACTCAGATAATTGCTTAAAGCAACTATATATTTGCCAAAAGCAACCATGTCAACAAATAAACTATCGGCACTTCGCCAACACCACCTGACAGGTATCCGGCGTACCCCCGGAGCGACCGGCATAACGAATACAGTTGTTCATCGACTTCTGCCGGGCCATGTTCAAACTGGAGCCCCAAGCCAGACCGCCCTCGCCGACCGACGGCAATGCTTTCGCGTAGCAGGCATCGCCAACACCCGACGGTGGATAGTGTTTTCGGCTGGAACAGCCTGCGGTCAGCGCCAGGCTCAGGCCGATCACGGTGAGCAAAACCCCACGCGAGCATTGGTTAATCATCGCATTTCACCTGTTGCCAAGGGGCCGTGACCTACAGAGTCTAGCCCCCTCACCTGCACAAATCTTCTAAACGCCCTTCACTATTGCGCGGTATTTTATGGGGCCGCACCTTTCAATGGCGAACTCTGGAGCCTTCGTGGATAAACGCAACTGGATCGAGCTGTCCCAGGATGTCGACACCGGGATTGAGTCGATTCGCGCTCACTTCGAGGGCCATGCCTACGATCCGCACTGGCATGACAGTTTTCTCGTCGGCGTCACCGAGCAAGGTGTGCAGCAGTTCAATTGCCGCCGCATGCGCCATCGCAGTACGCCGGGCAACGTGTTCCTGCTGGAGCCGGGGGAAATCCACGATGGCCTGGCGCCGACCGAGGAGGGTTTTACCTATTCGATGCTCTACCTCGATCCGCATTGGCTTGAGCGTGAAATGCACGCGCTGTTCGAAGACGCACCGTCCGACAGCCAGCCCGGTTTTGCCGACACGCTGAGTCAGGATCCGCGTTTGGCCACAGCGATCAGCCACGCGTTCCATGCGTTGCATGACGGCGATCTGCGCATCGTCCGTCAGACCGCCCTCGACGATCTGCTGAGCTCGCTCACGCGCCATCTCGACTGGCGCAAGCGCCAGGCTTTCGACCCGCGCCTGCCATTGGTGGCGCAACTGGCGCGGGATTATCTGCACGCGCACACCTATGAAGATATCGGTCTCGATGACCTGGCGCGGGCCTGCGGCGTCGACCGTTTCCGTCTCAGTCGGGCGTTCAAGTCTGCCTTCGGACTTGCTCCGCACGCGTACCTGATCCAGCTGCGTCTGGCCAAGGCGCGGCAGTTGCTGGCCCGGGGTGAAACGCCGGCGCAGGTCGCCAGCGTGCTCGGTTTTGCCGATCAGAGTCACCTGGGTCGCTGGTTCCGGCGCGCCTATCAACTGACGCCAGCGGATTACCGCAAACGCTGCTCAAACCTTCCAGACTGACGCACGCCGTCTGGCGATGATGGATACCTGTGTTGCTATTCAGGGAATCCCGATCATGGCGTCATTACTGCCCTTCCTGCTGTTTGCTTTCGTTGCTTCGATCACACCGGGGCCGACCAATATTCTGGTGTTGAGCCACAGTTCGCGCCAAGGCTTGAGCGCCACGCTGCCGATCATTTTTGGCGCCTGCGCGGCGGCGGCACTGATTGTGCTGGTGGTCGGCCTCGGTGCCGGCGAAACGTTGCTGCGCTATCCGCGCGTGCAGCAAGCCATGTCTTGGGGCGGCGTGCTCTGGTTGAGCTGGCTGGCGTGGCAGATCTTTCGCAGCACGCCGCCATCGCTGGCCCCCACAAATGCACAAGACGAAGGCTTCGGCGTGCTGGGCGCAGCCATGTTGCAACTGGTCAACCCCAAGGTGTGGATGATGGCCGTGGCGGTGGTCAGCGTGTTCGTCGACGGTGGTGACAAGACCTTGCGACTGCTGGTGCTGTCGCTGGCGTTTTTGCTGGTGTCATTGCCGTGCATGACATTCTGGGCATTGCTGGGTGTGGGCAGTGCGCGGTTGATGGGATCGCCGAAAGCGTTCAAGCGGATGAACACGGCACTGGCATTGTTGCTGCTGCTCTCGGCATGGCTGACCGTCCTGGTTTAACTGTAGGAGCTGCCGAAGGCTGCGATCTTTTGATGTTGATTGCAAAAAACAGGATCAAAAGATCGCAGCCTTCGGCAGCTCCTACATTGCGCCTCGATACCACTTCATCAGGCTGACGTCGCCTGCCGATACTCTCGCGGCGTAAACCCGGTCGAGGCCTTGAACTGGCGAGTGAAGGCGCTGTGATCGGTGTAGCCGCATTGCAATGCCACGTCGGTTATCGGCAGGTCGGTGTGCAACAACCGGTGCGCGTGTTCGAGTCGTACTTTCTGGATCATCTGCCTTGGCGTCAGGTGGAACACCCGTTTGCAGTAACGCTCCAGTTGCGCCACGGAAATACCGGCGATGCGGGTCAATTCACCGAGGGTGACGCGGCGATTGAAATTCGCGCGGATATGTTCATCGACAGCCGCCAGCCGTTCGAATGCCGGGTGGGTTTCGCTGGCCGATTGCAAGTCAACCGAGATTCCCGCCAGGCCAATGATCACCCCGTCACGGTTGTACAGCGGCTGCTTGTGCGTCAGGCACCAACCCGGTTCGCGACTGCCATACAGATGCAGTTCGAGCTGATCCTCCAGCACAAAGCCCTCCTCCAGCACCTTGCGATCCTGCTCGGTGTAACCCGGTCCGAGTTGCGCCGGAAACACCTGCGCACTGGTTTTGCCGAGCAACGGACGCAAATCCTTCAAGCCACAGCGCTGCACCAGCGTGCGATTCGCGAGCACGTAACGGGCCTGCACATCCTTGATGAAAATCGCCGCGTTGGGAATCACATCGAGCATCGGCAACAACAGCGCCGCGCCGGCCAACAGCTCCTCCAGTGTCTGCGGACGCTGGCCAGTCATGCCTTGAGCCAGGATCGAAAACGCCTGCTGCATCGAAGATTCCCCTCGTGACGTGGACAGACCAAGTGCCCGCCATGCGCCGTTCGCCCTGCAGATTGCAGCATCGGTCACGACGTGTCGAGGGCCCTGTTTCATCGGCGCCATTGTGCCGATTTCGTCATCGAACCCGGCAAAAAGCATCAATCGCCGCGATGTCGATGCGTTCAAAGTCTGGCCGTCCCAGTGACACAACTGCCTATCCAATAACTCACAAGAAGGCGATGCCATGTCAGGCCAAGGCAAGTTCAAAAAACAGCTTTCACTGATCGACCTCACATTTATCGGGCTGGGGGCGATCTTCGGTTCCGGCTGGTTGTTCGCGGCCAGTCACGTGTCCGCCATCGCCGGTCCGGCGGGGATTTTTTCCTGGCTGCAGGGCGGCTTCGCCGTATTGTTGCTGGGCATCGTTTACTGCGAACTGGGCGCTGCATTACCGCGCGCCGGCGGCGTCGTGCGTTATCCGGTTTACTCCCACGGGCCGCTGCTCGGCTATCTGATGGGCTTTATCACCCTGATTGCGTTTTCCAGTCTGGTGGCAATCGAAGTGGTTGCCTCGCGCCAATACGCAGCGGCATGGTTTCCCGGCCTGACCAAGGCTGGCACCGGTGATCCGACGATTCTCGGTTGGATGGTGCAGTTCGGCCTGCTCTGTGTGTTCTTCCTGCTCAACTACCGCAGCGTGAAGACCTTCGCCAAGGCCAACAATCTGG
The DNA here is from genome assembly GCF_031931925.1 of Pseudomonas sp. rhizo66. Taxonomy (NCBI): domain Bacteria; kingdom Pseudomonadati; phylum Pseudomonadota; class Gammaproteobacteria; order Pseudomonadales; family Pseudomonadaceae; genus Pseudomonas; species Pseudomonas sp. rhizo66. The sequence continues at coordinate 106,688 of NZ_JAUJWZ010000016.1, read as the reverse complement.
TCAGCGTGTTCAAGTTCATCGTGCCGTTGCTGGTGATCGGCGTGCTGTTCACCTTCTTCAAACCGGCGAATTTCCAGGTGCAAGGCTTCGCCCCGTTCGGCTTGTCCGGCGTGGAGATGGCCGTGTCGGCGGGCGGGATCATCTTTGCCTATCTGGGCCTGACGCCGATCATCTCGGTGGCCAGTGAAGTGAAGAATCCACAGCGCACCATTCCCATCGCGCTGATCCTTTCGGTGCTGCTGTCGACATTGATTTACGTGCTGCTGCAAATGGCCTTTCTCGGCAGCATCCCGACGGAAATGCTCGCCAACGGCTGGGCCGGAATCAGCAAGGAATTTGCTCTGCCCTATCGCGACATCGCCTTGGCGCTGGGCGTGGGCTGGCTGGCGTATCTGGTGGTCGCCGATGCGGTGATCTCGCCAAGCGGCTGCGGCAACATCTACATGAACGCGACCCCGCGGGTGATCTATGGCTGGGCGCAGACCGGGACCTTCTTCAAGGTCTTCACCCACATCGACGAAAAATCCGGCATCCCGCGTCCGGCACTGTGGCTGACCTTCGCCCTGTCGGTGTTCTGGACCTTGCCGTTCCCGTCGTGGGAAGCGCTGATCAACGTGGTCTCCGCTGCGCTGGTGTTGAGCTACGCCGTGGCGCCGGTGTCGGTGGCTGCGCTGCGCCGCAATGCGCCGGACATGCCACGGCCGTTCCGGGTCAAGTGCATGGGCCTGCTCGGGCCAGTGTCGTTCATCATCGCAGCGCTGATCGTCTACTGGTCGGGCTGGAACACCGTGTCGTGGCTGCTCGGCCTGCAAATCCTGATGTTCGTGGTGTACCTGCTCTGCGGTCGCTTTGTGCCGACCGCTCACCTGAATCTGGCGCGCCAAGTGCGCTCATCGGCGTGGCTGATCGCCTTCTACGCAGTGACCATCGTGCTGTCGAAACTCGGCACCTTTGGTGGCCTGGGCATCCTCGCTCATCCGTTCGACACGATTGTCGTCGCCGCATGCGCCACCGGCATCTATTACTGGGGCGCGGCGACTGGTGTACCGGCGCATCTGCTGCGCCTGGAAGAGGACGACGAAGAAAGCGAGATTGCCGCCCCTGCTTCGACCGTGTCTGCGTGCCCTGCCGGCGCCTACTGAAATCATCCAACAGGACATGTTCATGAAACGAGTACACGTGATTGATTCCCACACCGGCGGTGAACCGACGCGCCTGGTGATGAACGGCTTCCCCGATCTGCCCGGCAACAGCATGGTGGAAAAACGCGATGCGCTACGCACTCAGCATGATCAATGGCGCCGCGCCTGCCTGCTGGAACCGCGCGGCAACGATGTGCTGGTCGGCGCCCTGTATTGCGAGCCGGTCTCGGCGGACGCCACTTGCGGGGTGATTTTCTTCAACAACGCCGGTTATCTGGGCATGTGCGGCCACGGCACCATCGGCCTGATCAACTCGCTGCAGTACCTGGGCAAAATCGAACCGGGCGAGCACAAGATCGATACCCCAGTCGGCCCGGTCAGCGCCACGCTGCATGACGACGGAACCGTCACCCTGGGCAACGTCCTTGCTTATCGCCACCGCAAACAGGTGCCGGTGGATGTACCGGGATTCGGCCGCGTATTCGGCGACATCGCCTACGGCGGCAACTGGTTCTTCCTCGTGTCCGAGCACGGCCAGACGCTGACGATGGACAACGTCGAACACCTCACGGCGTACACCTGGGCGATGCTCAAAGCCCTTGAAGACCAGTGCATTTTCGGCGAGGACGGCGCGGTGATCGATCACATCGAACTGTTCGCCGATGACGATCAGGCCGACAGCCGCAACTTCGTCATGTGCCCCGGCAAAGCCTACGACCGCTCCCCGTGCGGCACCGGCACCAGCGCCAAACTGGCCTGTCTGGCCGCCGACGACAAGCTGCAACCCGGCGCGACCTGGGTGCAGGCAAGCATCACCGGCAGCCAGTTCGAAGGCCGCTTTGAATGGCAAGGCGAACGCATCCGCCCGTACATCACCGGCCGCGCCTGGATGACCGCCGACAGCACGTTGCTGATCGACGAAGCAGACCCGTTCGCGTGGGGCATCTGAACCGCCACGCTGACTTTTCACCTCAATTTGAACGATGTGCCAAGGAGTTAAAACAATGAGCGACAACATCTTCACCGGTTGCATGCCGGCCCTGATGACCCCGTGCACCGCCCAGCGCAAACCGGACTTCGATGCTTTGGTTGCCAAGGGTCGCGAACTGATCGATATCGGCATGAGCGCCGTGGTCTATTGCGGCTCGATGGGTGACTGGCCGCTGCTGACCGAGGCCGAGCGTCAGGAAGGCGTGGCGCGCCTGGTCGCGGCGGGCATCCCGACGATCGTGGGCACTGGTGCGGTGAACTCCCGTGAGGCAGTTGCCCATGCGGCGCACGCGGCGAAAGTCGGCGCGCAGGGTTTGATGGTGATTCCCCGTGTGCTGTCCCGTGGTGCTTCGGCTACTGCGCAAAAAGCCCACTTTGCCGCGATTCTGCAAGCCGCGCCGAACCTGCCGGCGGTGATCTACAACAGCCCTTACTACGGCTTCGCCACCCGCGCCGATCTGTTTTTCGAACTGCGCCGCGAGTACCCGAACCTGATCGGCTTCAAGGAATTCGGCGGTGGCGCCGACCTGCGATACGCCGCCGAAAACATCACCAGCAAAGACGATGACGTGACCTTGATGGTCGGCGTCGACACGCAAGTGGTACACGGTTTCGTCAACTGCAACGCCACCGGCGCCATCACCGGCATCGGCAACGCCCTGCCCCGCGAGGTGCTGCAACTGGTCGCGCTGAGCAAGCAAGCGGCCAAGGGTGATGCCAAGGCCCGGCGTCAGGCGCGGGAACTGGAATCGGCACTGGCGGTGCTGTCGTCGTTCGATGAGGGCTGCGATCTGGTGCTGTATTACAAACACCTGATGGTGCTCAACGGCGACAAGGAATACACCCTGCACTTCAACGAAACCGATGCGTTGAGCGATTCGCAACGGCGTTATGCCGAGAAGCAGTATTCGCTGTTCCGTCACTGGTACGAGAACTGGTCGGCGGAACAGAACTTCGCCTGATCACGTCCCCCTCACCTGCCGCGAAACCTTGTGATTCGCGGCAGGCCTCCCTCTTTTTTATCAGGAAGACACCATGACTTTGACGGGCCACATGCTGATCGGACAGCACACGATTGCCGGCAATCGCAGCGCCATTCGCGGGATCAATCCGGCCACGAATGAAACGCTGGAACCGGCGTACGCCGGTGGGGCGGCCGAGCATGTCGAACAGGCCTGCGCGCTGGCCTGGGCTGCGTTGGATGGGTATCGCGAGACAACCCTGAATGTCCGCGCCGAATTTCTGGAAAGTATCGCCGAAGAGATTGAAGGGCTCGGCGATGCGCTGATTGACCGGGCCCACGCGGAAACCGGCCTGCCACGCGCACGCCTGCTAGGAGAACGCGGGCGTACTTGCCAACAATTGAGAATGTTCGCCCGCACCGTGCGCGCCGGCGAATGGCTGGATGTGCGCGTCGATAGCGCGCAGCCGCAACGTCAACCGCTGCCGCGTGCGGATCTGCGTCAGCGGCAGATTGCGCTGGGGCCGGTCGCGGTGTTTGGCGCGAGCAACTTCCCGCTGGCGTTTTCGGTGGCCGGCGGTGACACCGCATCGGCGCTGGCCGCCGGTTGCCCGGTGATCGTCAAGGCGCACGGTGCGCATCCCGGCACCAGCGAACTGGTCGGCCGCGCGGTCGCTCGGGCGGTAAAATCCTGTGGTTTGCCGGAAGGCGTGTTCTCGTTGCTGTACGGTTCCGGCCGCGACGTGGGCATTGCGCTGGTCACTGACCCACGGATCAAAGCAGTGGGTTTCACCGGCTCGCGCAGCGGTGGTCTGGCGCTGATGCAAGCGGCGCAAGCGCGGCCCGAGCCGATTCCGGTGTACGCGGAAATGAGTTCGATCAATCCGGTGCTGCTGTTTCCTGCGGCGCTGAGCAATCGCCCCCAGGCGTTGGCTGAAGGATTCGTCGCGTCACTGACACTGGGCGCAGGTCAGTTCTGCACCAATCCGGGTTTGGTCATTGCCTTGAAAGGACCGGCGCTGGACAAGTTTATCGCCGCCACTGCCGAGATCATTCAACGAAGCCCGGCGCAGACGATGCTGACACCGGGCATCTTCAGTGCTTACGAATCGGCCGTGAACGCGCTGGCCGAGAATGCCGCTGCGCGCATCACTGGTATCGGCCAGGCCAGCAACGGCCCGAACCAATGTCAGGCTCATGTATTCGTGACCGAAGCCGCCGACTTTCTCGCCGATCAGCACCTGCAAGCCGAAGCGTTCGGTGCGGCAGCGCTGATCGTGCAATGCAGCAGTGAGACTGAAATCCGCCAGGTCACCGAACATCTGGAAGGTCAGTTGACTGCGACATTGCACCTGGATGACCAAGACCTGGAACAGGCGCGTACATTGCTGCCGACGCTGGAGCGCAAGGCCGGTCGCTTGCTGGTGAACGGCTGGCCTACCGGGGTCGAGGTGTGTGATGCGATGGTGCATGGCGGGCCTTTCCCGGCCACGTCCGACGCGCGCACAACCTCCGTCGGGACCGCGGCGATCCTGCGTTTCCTGCGCCCGGTGTGCTATCAGGACTTCCCCGACAGCTTGTTGCCTGCCGCGCTGAAACAGGCCAATCCGCTGCAATTGCGGCGTTTGCTCGATGGGCAACGGGAAGCGCAGCGCCATGGCGAATAACGGCTCCCACGACATCGCCGTGGTCGGCGCCGGCATCATCGGTGTCGCCTGCGCACTGCGTCTGGCTCGCCAAGGGTTGCGCGTGGTCGTGATTGATCAGCAGCAACCCGGCCACGGCGCCTCATTCGGCAACGCCGGGCATCTGGCGACCGAGCAGGTGTTTCCAATCGCCGACGCGTCCATCCTCAAGCGTCTGCCGGCCATGTTGATGGACCCGATGGGACCGTTGCGACTGGACTGGAAGTACCTGCCGCGTGCGCTGCCATGGTTCACCCGGTTGTTGCTGAATCTGCGCCCGACGCCTTTTCAGAACACCGTGGCAGGCTTGCGCGCGCTGAATGAAAGCAGTCTGGAAGCCTGGCAGCGCTTGCTCGCCGACATACAGCGGCCGGACTTGCTCAAGATCGATGGCTCGCTACTGGTGTTCGAACGCCCCGAATCGCGTCAGGCCATCCAGGCGTTACAGGCTCGACTGCATCAGCAACAGGTGCCGGTCGATTACTGGCAGGCCGGCGTCATCCGCGAAGCTGCGCCGCAACTCAGTGAACGGATTCAGGGCGGCCTGTTCTTCCCGCGCACCGGGCACTTCATTGATCCCTATCGCGTGGTGTGTGAACTGGTCGAAGCGGCCAAAGCCAGCGGTGTGAATTTCGTCCAGCAACAGGTCCAGGGTGGCTACGTGCAGGAGCACGGCGTTACGCTGACCACCGGCAATGGCCGTCTGACTGCAAGCCGCGTGCTGATTGCCTGCGGCGCACATTCGGCAAAACTCACCGCCGCCCTCACCGGCAAAAAAGTACCGCTGGACACCGAGCGCGGTTATCACCTGATGCTGCCGCAGGAACACGACCGCCTGCCCTTCCCCGTGACCTCGCTGGAGCGCAAATTCATCATGACGCCGATGTCCGAAGGCTTGCGCCTGGCCGGCACGGTTGAATTCGCCGGACTGGAAAAACCACCGAGCATGCAGCGTGCGTGGCAATTGCACCGGTTGAGTCAGGGCTTGTTTCGCAAGGATCTGAATGCTGAAGCGGCGACGCCGTGGATGGGTTTTCGACCGTCGTTGCCGGATTCGCTGCCGGTGATTGATCAGGTCTGTGAAGGCAAGGTGTTGCTTGCGTTTGGGCATCAGCATCTGGGGCTGACGCAGGCGGCGGTGACGGCGGAGATGGTGGTGCGGATGGCTTGGCCAGCGACTGCAAAAGAGGCCTGCAGGCTACCAATCAACGAACATTACAGGCTCGATCGTTTCTGAAAGGAAGTCTCTGACCCACAAGCCTGCTTTCCGGCGCAGGCTGGTGGCCGCGCACTGACAGATCGGCAGGCGTTACAAAGGCATTAACCAGTGTCGCTCAATGGTCCATCCCAGAAAAACCCTCGCGCCCTCTTCTTTCTGGCGACTCAACGTCAGCCGATGCCCGGCAGCGGCAACACGCAAGCCAATCATGGCAGGCAGAAACCTTTCGCGGAATTCACTGGATTGCGCTGCAAAATGCGACTCGAGGCTGTCGAGTGCAGCACGCAAGAGCTCGCCATCCAGCATCGACAAGTAAAACATCATCTGACGCCAGGCATACGCCGTGTTCTTCAACATCACCAGACGCGCATGGTAATGCGTGATGTGCATTTGTTGCCGCTTGCAAATCCACTCGAAGCACGCCAGCGCCAGCGCGCTCAAACGATGATGCAGCAGTGTTTTCAGGTTCAATTCGCCGAACAGGAGCGCGAGATTTTGCGTCGTCAGAATCTGCTGCTGTTCGAGTATCGTGCCGTTGACCGCTGGCCGCCACGTGCCAAAGGTGGCGTTTGCACGCTGCGCGCACAGCGTCGCCAATGCATCACGGCTGTTGCTTCTGCGCCGTGATCGGCGCTGATCGGGAAGGCCTGCCAGGCCATCCGTATCAATGTCGTAATAACGAGCGTAAAGCGTCCCGGCCATAAATCTGGCCGATTGCCTGGCCGCTCTCGCGAACTTGTTGGAGAACGCGCCCATGAAAATGTCAGCCGCCACCTCATCGACGAAAGGAAGATCCAGCTTCGCCGTTTCAGCCAGTGAAACAAACTCCTGCAGTAGCTTGTTCGGAAGAATGGCCTGCGGAAACGCCGAAAGGGTCATTGCAGAGGCCTCGACCAACGCCTGCCTGGCACCCGTGGCGGAAATAGCACTCGCCTCACGCTCACCCTCTAAAGCAGCGACCCACGGCAGCTCGGCAATTTTGACCTGACTTTGCAGGTTAAGCAGCAACAACGAGCGCCGACGACGGAAGGCGCGATACGTTGCACCCGCCAACGACTGCAGCATCCCGTCCCGGTATACGCTGCTACAGATTTGCGCTGTCATTGCAGGCAGAACCTGCGCCACGGTATCGGCGGATGAGATCAAGCCATGATCAATCAACTCGGCAATAGTCCCCTTGCGGCAACGCTCGAGGCGACGGCGAACCGCAGGCGGAATCATCACACCAATGGTCAGCCGGTGACGCTTCGCCTCCTCATCGGTGATCGGTTCAAGCAGCGGCGAAAAGTCACTGACCCCGTCCGAACCCGGGTAACTAGCCAAACGTGCCGAGACAGCGCGGGCGATCAAATGATGCCCGGGGGCCGCTACATGTTGGCGCTGCTCTGCTCGTTTAAGGGAATGTGTGGCGGACTCGGGATGCCCGTGTTTGGCCACAAAGTCATCAATAATGCGCCGGATGCGACCGACCTGGCGGCCCGTCAATGATGCTTGATCACGCAAACACTGATCGAGCAACGCAAACAGTTCCGCCGCCCGGGTCTTGAAGGGACCGTTGCTGCGGTGTTCAGCGCTACAGGTCCGAGCGATCTGCGCGCCAAGTACCGTTGCGCGTTCGAACCAGCCTTCAGGAAAATGTCTGCAAGGCCAGCCATCCTGACAAGTCAAAAGAAACAGTGAGACCGCAGCGTCGTAGAGAGGCAGACGATTTTCAACCACATGCTTTTGGACGGCCAGACGCGGTTGAGCCAATTGCCGGTTCAGCCGCTGCCTGACACTGGCGTTATCAAAAACATGCACCTCAGCCGTGGAAATCGGCGGCTCGTCAACGGCAGTCGGGAAGAAACGCAGGCGATCGAAGAAAGGTGCGATCTGCTCGATCAGCGTTCGCGCCTCGTCAGTACGCTGATGCCACAAAAGCCATGACACTGTCAGCAGCGCGGCTTCCTCCGGAACATCAATCTGATAGGTGCCTTTCGCCAAACGCTCTTGCAGCGTTGCGACGCCCACATCCGATAGATGCCAGATGTTGAGATCGAACCGTTCATGACTGGGACGGATGCCGGGGATCGACGCGGCCAAGTGGCGCTCATATGAAGTCAAAGCCCCACCGGCTGGAAGTTGCCCGGTGGCAAATCCACCCGTCGCCACGTCCAGCGTGACCCACTGCGGCAAATCGGCGAAAGGCACACGTGAACCGTATTGTGCGCTTCCCTGCATCAGGTGTTCGACCACCCGCTGCCAGCGCTCGACCCGGTTGCGTGCCTGCGGGTCAGCGTCGCGCTGTGTAGCGGTCAACGCTCGTGAGAGCTGGAACACCGCATAACCGGCATTCACGCCATCGTACTCGCCGAACTCACCGTAGTCCCTGGACATACTTCCTTGTGACCCTGCAATGTAATGGGTCCGGGGGCTGGATTCGAACCAGCGCCCACCCGGTTAAGAGCCGAGTGTTCCACCGCTGAACTACCCCGGAACAGAGCGCGCATTGTCGACCAGCCACGAAGGAATGTGAAGCACGGTTTCTGTTGCGAGACAATTCGCGCGCACGAGCTGAAACGAGCACGCCGTTGCTATCTTCGGGGAGCGTTCCTGTCACTCTTGACCTCGTATCGTGGCGCGTCCGTCATGGCAGTCTTTTTCTGTTTAATGGTGTCCGTCGTCGAAGTTCAGCCCGATAGGAATAGGCAATGCTCGAAGATAAACCGGCATAGGTGCCCCGTTTGCTGATCGCTACCATGGACTCAGACCTGACCCAATGGGAGCTCGACATGACTCACGCTAAAACCCTGTTCATCACCGGCGTCAGCAGCGGTTTCGGCCATGCTTTGGCCAAAGAAGCTATCGCTACAGGCCACCGCGTCATCGGCACCGTACGCAGTGAAGCCGATCAGCAAAGCTTCCAGGCGCTGTCCCCGGATAACGCTTACGGGGTCATTCTGGACGTCACCGATTTCGAGCGGATCGACAGCGTTGTTGCGCAAGTCGAAGCCACTCACGGCCCCGTAGATGTGTTGGTCAACAACGCCGGTTATGGCCACGAAGGCGTCTTCGAGGAATCACCCTTGCAGGAGATGCGCCGTCAGTTCGACGTCAATGTGTTCGGTGCGGTGGCAGTGACCAAAGCGTTCCTGCCGTTCTTTCGCCAGCGTCGTGCGGGGCACATCCTCAATATCACCTCCATGGGTGGCACCATTACCATGCCGGGCATCGCTTACTACTGCGGTAGCAAATTTGCGCTCGAAGGGATCTCCGATACCCTGAGCAAGGAACTGCGGCCGTTCAACATCTTCGTCACTGCCGTCGCACCGGGTTCGTTCCGCACGGATTGGGCGGGCCGTTCGATGCAACGCACCGCGCGCAGCATTGCCGACTATGACGCCAGTTTCGATCCGATCCGCAAAGCCCGCGAAGAGAAAAGCGGCAAGCAACTCGGCGACCCGCAAAAGGCTGCCCAAGCGATGCTGCAGATCATCGCCAGCCCGACACCACCGGCCCACTTGCTATTGGGCAGTGACGCCTTGCGTCTGGCCCGTGACAAACTGAAAAATGCAGCCAGCGAGATTGACCAATGGGAAGCGCTCAGCCGGTCCACCGATCATTGAGAGAGGATGTGATGACGCAGGTCGATGCAGGCACCGCGCGCATGGTGCAGCTCATGAAAGCCCTCGCACCGATCGAGGGCTACAACCTCAGCGCCCTCGAAGGTGTGCGCTTCCTGCGTTCGAATCGCCCCCTGACGCGCACCCCGGTGCTGTATGACCCCGGCATCGTGATTCTCTGCCAGGGCCGCAAGCGCGGCTATCTGAGTGAGGACACCTACGTCTATGACGCCCAGCACTATCTGGTGGTCTCGGTGCCGATCCCCTTCACCATGGAAACCGATGCCACTGAGAGCGAGCCGATGCTCGCGATCTATATGCACCTCGATTTCCAGTTGGCCAGCGAGTTGATGCTGCAAGTGGATGACGTGCATGGCCCAAGCGATGCCCAGCCCAAAGGCATGTATGCCTCGCCGATGGACGCTTCACTGCGGGCAACGACCTTGCGTTTTCTGGAAGCGATGAGCGTTGCTGGCGAAGCACAAATCCTCGGGCCGTCCCTGCTGCGGGAAATCTATTACCGCATCCTGACCGGCGAGCAAGGTGGCTCCATGCGCGCCGCGCTCAACCGGCAGGGACATTTCGGCAAAGTGACCCGTGCGATCCGCAAGATCCATAGTTGTTATCAGCAGCGACTCGACGTCGAGCAACTGGCCCATGAAGCGAGCATGAGCGTGCCGAACTTCCACCTGCACTTTCGCAGCGTGACCGACACCTCACCTATGCAGTATTTGAAGTCGACGCGGTTGCATCAAGCGCGCCTGTTGATGTTGCGCCAGGCCATGAGTGCCTCGGCAGCCGCCTTCAACGTTGGCTATGAAAGTGCTTCGCAATTCAGTCGCGAGTTCAAACGCTTCTTCGGCAGGACGCCACAGGCAGAGATTGAATGGATGAAGGCAACGTATGCACTGCCATTACCGACCACAGCGTCGGAGTATGTTTCGTCGCATTGACGGTCACGCCACAAACGAAAAGCCTGCTTTTCAGAGCAGGCTTTTCGTTGTGTGCAGCGGTGAGTGCTGAAGGTGCACTAGTCGTAAAACGCCTTAACCAACACCCGACTCCCCACAAAGAAACTGTCCGCCACCAAGCGCAACGGCTGCACATCCAGGTCACTGGCCTTGTCGCCAATCAGCTGCTGAAAATGCCGATACACCGCCGCGTACTCACCCTCCTCCGACACCTTCTGGCGCACACCGTCAATACTCAACAGCGCACCACCGTTATCCAGGCGCAACACGCCTTCAGCGCAACGAATCTCGATACTCCACAGTTCATCATGCCCATGGTCAAAATCAAACTCCGCGCGTACATCGAGGCTGCGCGGGTCGGACATTTTGATCGACGCGGCAATCGGTGACTGGCAGTTGCTCGGCACGCGCAGTTCCGCGGATTCGACAAACAACGGCAGCGCCAGCAGATGAGTGACGATCGACAAGGCATTGATGCCCGGATCGAACACGCCGAGGCCGCCGGGCTGCCAGATCCAGGTCTGACCGGGGTGCCATTTGCGCACGTCTTCTTTCCAGTCGATCTGTACGCTTTGCAGGGTGCGCGTGGCGAGCCAGTCGCGGGCGGCTTCGATACCGGGTGCGTAGCGGGAGTGCCAGGCAAACAAGGCGCTGACGCCCTGCCCGGCGGCCTGATCGACCAAGGCCAGCGCCTCGCCCAACGTGGCGCACGGCGGTTTTTCCACCAGCACGTGTTTGCCAGCGGCCAGCGCTTGCTGCACCAACGCAAAGCGCCCTTGCGGTGGCGTGCAGAAGGCAATCGCATCCACCGGCGGACCGTTTTCCAGCAATTCACTCAAGGACTGGAAATTCTCCACGCCCGCGCAGGGTTTGCCTTGGGTGGCGACGGAGACCAGGTGAAAAGCGGGATTGGCGAGGATTGCCGGAACGTGTTGATCCTGGGCGATCTTGCCGTAGCCCACCAGACCGAGACGGATTGGTTGCATCAATGACTCCTGTTTTGATTTTGTTGTCGTCAGTGAACCGGGAGATTACCTGCAAAAATCACGAGCGTCTGTCCGCGCAATGTCACAACAACGCACAGAATCAGGCAAGGATTGCACAGGAATGCACTACTGCCCGCAGCGCTGAAACAGAAAGAATGTCACTACGACAAACCGATCGAGGATGTTCCCATGCTTGTACAAGCCTACGGTGCCCACGCGGGTGACAAACCCCTAGAGCCGATGCAGATCAACCGCCGCGCGCCGGCCGCCCATGATGTGCAGATCGATATCGCGTTCTGTGGCATTTGCCATTCCGACCTGCACCAGGTGCGCGCGGAATGGGCCGGCACGCAATTCCCGTGCGTACCTGGGCACGAAATCGTCGGTCGCGTTTCAGCGGTCGGCGCACATGTTGCGGACTACAAGGTCGGTGATCTGGTCGGCGTCGGTTGCATCGTCGACAGTTGCAAACACTGCGCTGACTGCGAAAGCGGCCTGGAAAACTACTGCGACGGCATGATCGGCACCTACAACTTCCCGACCCCGGATGCACCGGGCTGGACGCTGGGCGGCTACTCGCAAAACATCGTTGTGCATGAACGCTACGTCCTGCGCATCCGACATCCCGAAGCGCAACTGGCCGCCGTCGCACCGCTGCTGTGTGCCGGCATCACCACTTACTCGCCGCTGCGCCACTGGAACGCCGGCCCCGGCAAGAAAGTCGGCGTGGTCGGCATCGGTGGCCTTGGCCACATGGGCATCAAACTGGCCCACGCCCTGGGCGCCCATGTTGTTGCGTTCACCACCTCCGAATCCAAACGCGAAGCGGCCAAAGCCTTGGGCGCCGATGAAGTGGTGGTGTCGCGCAATGCCGAAGAAATGACCGCCCACGCCAAGAGTTTCGACCTGATCCTCAACACCGTCGCCGCGCCGCACGATCTCGATGCGTTCCTCGTACTGCTCAAGCGCGATGGTGCCTTGACCCTGGTCGGTGCGCCGGCCACCTCGCATCCGTCGCCGAACGTATTCAACCTGATCATGAAGCGCCGCACGATTGCCGGTTCGATGATCGGCGGCATCCCTGAAACCCAGGAGATGCTCGACTTCTGCGCCGAGCACGGCATCGTCTCCGACATCGAACTGATCCGCGCCGACCAGATCAACGATGCCTACGAGCGCATGCTCAAGGGTGACGTGAAGTATCGTTTCGTGATCGATAACGCAACGTTGGCCGGCTAAACCTCAGCGCCCATTGGCCATTAAGCGCGGCCAATGGGCCATTGAATTCCGTCGCCGGGATTTGACAGGCCCGGCGTTGCTCGCCAGAGTCGCACCCCTTTGCCTGCCATCAAGGGGTTGCCGTTGAACGAACAGACATTGTCCATGCGCCTCGAGCGCGTGGCTGCCCACGTGCCTGCCGGTGCCCGGCTGGCGGATATCGGCTCGGATCACGGCTATTTGCCGGTGGCGCTGATGCGCCGTGGCCTGATCACCTCAGCTGTGACGGGTGAAGTGGCGTCGACGCCGTTCCACGCGGCCTCGCGCACTGTGCGCGAAAATGATCTGCAACAGCACATCAGCGTGCGCCTGGCGGATGGCCTGGCGGCAATCAAAGCCTGCGACCGCATCACCGCCGTCAGCGTCTGCGGCATGGGCGGCGAAACCATCCGCGACATCCTTGACAGCGGCAAGGCTCACCTTAGCGGCCAGGAACGTTTGATCCTGCAACCCAATGGCGGCGAACAGCCGTTGCGCCAGTGGTTGATGGAAAACAGCTACCGCATCCTCAGTGAAGAAGTGCTGCGGGAAAACCGCTTCGACTACGAAATCATCGTCGCCGAACGCGCCGAAGCGGTGAGTTATTCCGATCAGGAACTGTACTTCGGCCCTTTGCATCTGCAGACCCGCAGCCCCGCGTTCCTGACCAAGTGGCAGCACAGACTTCGCCACAAGCAAAACACGCTGAACCATCTCGCCCGCACGCAGCACAACCTGCCCGAGCAAAAACTTCACGACCTTACTCGACAGACCCGCTGGATTAGCGAGCTGCTGGCCTGAGCGCCAGCGTTTGGCGCCGAGATCAGGTGAATCTCTACGCCGCCATTTGATACATCACATCACAAATGATGTACCTCAAGCCCCATTTATCAATTCCTGCCTGCCTCTTAGAGTTCTCTCCAACAGCCGCCCATCATTCCGACGGGCCAGCGACTGGAGAGTCCTCACATGCCTTTCATCAGCGTACGTATCACCCGTGACGGCGTGACCCGTGAGCAAAAAGCTCAGGTCATCAAGGAAATCACCGAAACGATGGAGCGGGTTCTGCACAAGGATCCGAAACTCACCCACATCGTGATCGAGGAAGTCGACACCGATAACTGGGGTTATGCCGGCATCACCACCACCGAATATCGCCAACAATTGGCGGACTCGCAGTCATGAGCCGGGCCGTGAAAATCGATTTCGTCTCGGACGTCGTTTGCCCTTGGTGTGCTTTGGGCGTCACCGCGCTGGAGCAGGCAATCGAGAATCTGGCAGGCGAAGTCGACGTGGAGCTGACCTACAAACCGTTCGAACTGAATCCGGACATGTCCGCCGAAGGTGAACACGCCATCGAGCACATGATGCGCAAATACGGACGCACTGCCGAGCAAGTGGCGGACCGCAACGCGATGATCATCGAGCGCGGTGAGCAGATCGGCTTTCACTTCGACCTGGAAAAACGCAGCCATTTCCACAACACCTTCGACGCCCATCGACTGCTGTTCTGGGCCGCCACCCAAGGACGTCAGCGTGAGTTGAAGCAGGCGTTGCTCAAGGCTTACTTCACTGACGGCAAGAACCCGAATGACCACGCCACGCTGGTGACGCTGGCAGGCGCAGTCGGCCTCGACAGTCAGCGTGCGCGAGAGGTTCTGGCCAACGCTGAGTTCAGCCAGGCCGTGCGCGAACTGGAACGGTTTTACCAGCAGCGCGGCATCGACTCGGTTCCGGCCATGGTGATCGACGACAAACAGGTCATCCCCGGTTCCCAATCCGTTGCTTATTACGAGCAAGCGTTACGTCAGGCAGCACAGGTTGCGGCTCACGCCTGACCTTCGAAATCCGTTTATTCAAACCATCCAGATTGCATGAGGAAACATCATGAGCACGTCCAAGAAAGTTGTTGTGATTACCGGCGCCTCGCAAGGCATTGGCGCAGGCCTGGTCAAAGGTTTCCGCGAGCGCGGCTATCAGGTTGTGGCGACCTCGCGTTCGATCAAACCGTCCACTGACCCGGACATTCTCGCCGTCGCCGGTGACATCGCCGACCCGCAGACCGCCGAGCGCGTGATTCGCGAAGCCGTCGCACGCTTCGGCCGTATCGATACGCTGGTGAACAATGCCGGGATATTCGTCGCCAAGCCTTTCACCGAATACAGCAACGAAGACTACGCACAAGTGGTGGCGACCAACATGAGCGGCTTCTTCCACATCTCGCAACTGGCGATTGCCGAAATGGAAAAAAACGCCAGCGGCCATATCGTCAGCGTCACCACCAGTCTGGTTGATCACGCGATTGACGGCGTTCCATCGGTGCTCGCATCGCTGACCAAGGGTGGCATCAACGCGGCGACCAAATCCCTCGCCATCGAGTACGCCAAGCGCGGCATTCGGGTCAATGCGGTATCGCCCGGCATCATCAAAACGCCGATGCACGGCGAAGAGACGCACGCCGCCCTCGGCAGCCTGCACCCGGTGGGCCACATGGGTGAAATCGACGACATCGTGCAAGCGATCCTTTACCTGGACAGCGCGAACTTCGTCACCGGCGAAATCCTCCATGTCGACGGTGGTCAGAGCGCTGGCCATTGATAAAGCCCTGCTGCGCCGCCGGTGTGTACCGGCGGTGTCGCTTCATGAGATAACCCTGAGCATGGACCGTCAGTCGATTCCCGGTGTACTCACATGAAGCGCCACTTTGATGATTTGCAATTAGGCAGTATCGAACTGTTTTGCCTCGCCGCTGAAGCCGGCAGTTTCACCGCTGCGGCTCTGCTTGCAGGCGTTACACCGGCCGCCGTGAGCCGGTCGATTCTGCGTCTGGAAAAGCGTTTGGGTTCACGCCTGTTTGCCCGCACCACCCGCAGCATTCGCTTGACCGAGGCCGGCAGAAACTTTTTCCTGCAGTGCAGCCAGGCCCTGACCCAACTGGTCGAAGCGCAACAGGAAGTCATGGGCGCACAGACCTCACCGTCCGGTCAGTTGCGCATCAGCCTCCCCACCACTTACGGCCATCACCGCATCCTGCCGCTGCTGCCAAAATTCCGTGCGCTCTATCCTGACGTGACTGTCGACATCCACTTGGGCAACCGCAATATCGACTTCGTCGGCGAAGGCTACGATCTGGCAATCCGCGTCCGCGCCCAACCGGATTCGACCATGGTTGCGCGCCTGCTGGAAGATGCAAAACTGGTGGTGGTTGCGTCTCCCGAGTACCTGAAAAAGGCTGGCACACCGAAGACGCTGGAAGATCTGCTGCAACACGAATGCATTCAGTTCGAACTGCCCAGCAGCGGGCGGCGGATCTCCTGGCTATTTCAGGAAAACGGCGAGAACCGTGAAGTGATTTCCGACGGCGGCTACTCCTGCTCCGACGATGTTCTGGGTGGCGTCACACTGGCCAAACATGGTGCCGGGGTCTTTCAGACCTATAAATTCATTGTCGAAAAAGAACTGGCCGATGGCAGCCTCGTCGAAGTGCTCCAGCCGTACGCCGGGCGCTCGCGACCTTACACCTTGCTGTACCCGCACGGCCGCTATGTGCCGCAACGGGTGCGGGCGTTTGTCGATTTTCTGCTGCAGTTTCGTGATGAGTGGGCGCAGGCGTAACGCGGCACAAGGGTTAAATCGGTTGAAAGGCGTTCGCCATCAACCGGAAAAGGAGTTGTTCGCGCTGACAGCCGGGCGCTGCTGGAAAATCTACAGGGCCGGCGCCATGCTATGCTTCGAAAGAGAAAACGAGGGGTTCATATGACGGGTTCAGCCACTGGCGGCGTTGCGAGCGAAGTCCGCAAACTCGCCCAAAAGCATAAGGTTACCGCTGAGCGTGACAGCATGAGCTGCATGGCAGCGACCATTACTCGCCTGGCAGGTGATGCTGTCGAGCTGGATGGCATTGAGCAATTGCTCGTCAATCTCAAGCGTAAAGGTGTACTGAACAAAGCAGAAATCATGGCCCTGCAAGGACGCTACCTTCAAGAAAAAAGGCGTTGCAAGAGGCAGCTTAGCGCATGACTTTCGACCCCTTCGGCGATTTCGAGACTGAAGGTTATCTTCAAAACTCGCTCAAACTGAAAGACCCTCTTGAAGTCAAAGAGTCCGAACACCTCTCCTTCGAAGCCAGTATCGAAGATGCCCTTGCTTATCTCGCCAAGAAAAAAACCATCGACTACAAAGCTGTCCTCAAGACTCACGAAATCCTGTTTTCCGGTTTTTATCCGTGGGCGGGAAAAGACAGAAATGCACTGGTCCCCCACCTCGCAGTTTTCAAAGGCTCCAAAGATGATCCGCATCACACGATATTCGAACGTCCTGGCCTGATCAAAAGATCCGTCGAATACGCCTTTGAACTCGCAGCAAATAAAAAACGCTTTCGTCAGCGTCCCGGCGAAGTAATGGGCCAGTTGGCGTCCGCCCACCCATTTCTGGATGGCAATGGCCGCACAATCCTGCTCATCTACATGGAATTGAGCTATCGGACCCGGTTCGCCATTGACAGGTCAAAAACCAATAAAGACGATTACTTGCGAGCACTTGCCGACGAGATTCGAGATCCTTTCAAAGGCCATCTGGACGATTATCTGACCCCCTTCGTCATCGACATCTCCAGTCGCGATGAATGGCCGGCAATGATTGGCGGGATAAAGGGTCTGGACGGACTCGACAAGGAAGGGATTACGTATAAGAGCCTGGATGATCCTGAGGTCCAGCGACTTTATAAAGCGTATCGAGCAATGCCCCTTGAATGATCAACGCGCTCCTTGGCGTAGCTGTTGAAATCCGGGTTCTGGCTTCACAACAAACAAAAGCCTGCTTTTCAGGGCAGGCTTTTGTCCGGATCGCGCAGGCTTACTTCTGCTGAGCGGTCAGCGCCGAGTAGCTGTTCATCAGGTTGCGGTAGTTGGGGATGCGCTGCGACAACAGATTGCCCAAGCCTTCAATATCGTTGCGCCAGTCGCGGTGCAGCTCACAGGCCACCGAGAACCAGTTCATCATCTGCGCACCGGCCTGGGTCATGCGACTCCATGCAGCCTGTTGCACTGTGGTGTTGAAAGTGCCGGAAGCGTCGGTCACCACAAACACCTCAAACCCTTCTGCCAGCGCCGACAAGGTCGGGAACGCTACGCACACATCCGTTACCACACCGGCAATGATGATCTGCTTGCGGCCGGTGGCTTTGATCGCCTTCACAAAATCTTCGTTATCCCAGGCGTTGATCTGGCCTGGACGAGCGATGTACGGCGCGTCCGGGAACATCTCTTTCAGCTCTGGCACCAGCGGGCCGTTCGGGCCTTGTTCGAAACTGGTGGTGAGGATGGTCGGCAGTTCGAAGAACTTGGCCAGATCCGCCAGGGCCAGCACGTTGTTCTTGAACTCGTTTGGCGAGAAGTCCTGCACCAGAGAGATCAGACCAGTCTGGTGGTCAACCAGCAGCACGATAGCGTCGTCTTTGTTGAGGCGGTTGTAGGTTGGAGTGGTCATGATTTGCTTCCCTTTTGAGTTTTTGAAGTTGTTGTTGCGTTCAAGTTGGGTACAGATTACTGACGCACAGGAACGGGATAAATCGGCTGAAAAGCGTTTATCCGTCAACTCAAAAAGGACAATCTCTATCGACCACAATCGCGCCACCTCGCCCACCGAGCGCGCGCTGTTGAGCAGGAAACTGCGTGCCTCGTGCATCCTGCGTTCGAGCACCAGCTCACTAAGGAGCATGTTCCGAAGCAGCTGCCCTCACCCTAGCCCTCTCCCTCAGGAGAGGGGACCGATTGGGGGATATTGGCGATGAACGCCGAAATGCAATAGCGCCGGTGAATCCAATACCGCCAAGCACTACGAGGTGAACCCGTAATCGACGCGATCTGTCAGGTCAATGCATAACACAAGACACCTCGGTCGGCTCCCTCTCCCTCCGGGCGGTCCGACGTTTCGGGAGGGCTGGGGTGAGGGGCCGCCGTTGCAGCGTCGAACTTGCCCTACAACGTGTAGGAAATGCCGACCTGCACGGTTCTTGGTGCGCCCGGATAGGCGTAAACGTTACCGAACGCGCCCTCCTCATAATCGCGATCAAACAGGTTTTTCAGGTCAAGGTTGAGCCGCACCTTCTCGTTGACCTTATAGAAGCCGAGCAGGTCGACCACGGTGTAGCTGTCCATCGAGAACGCGGTATTGGCGGTTTGCCCGGCACGCTCGTCGACGTACTTGAGTCCAGTGCCCAGGCCCAGGCCTTTCAGTGCACCATCCTGAAACTCGTAGACGTTGAGCAGGCTGAAGCTGTTTTGCGGAATGTTCATCAGGCGCGTGCCAGAGCGGATCACATTGTCCTTGGTCACCTCGGCATCGACGTAGGCGTAGCCGCCGATCACCCGCCACTCGGGTGTCAGGTTGCCGGCGACGTTCAGGTCGAAACCACGGCTGCGCACTTCTCCGGCGGCGACGTTGAAGGTCGAGTCAACCGGGTCGGTGGTCAGCACATTGCGCTTTTCGATCTGATAGATCGCGGCATCCACGCTCAACTGATGGTCCAGCGCTTCCCACTTGATGCCCATTTCGTAAGACTTGCCTTTCTCCGGTGCGAAGCCTCCGCCCGTGCGGCTCGCGCCGGTGTTGGGCTTGAACGAGCGCGCGGTGTCGGCGTAGATCGCCAGGGTCTCGGTCAGGTCGTAGGTCACGCCGATGCGCGGGGTCACCGCGTTGTCACTGGCCTGCCAGTTTTTGCCGCCCGGCACATAGGTTTCATAGTCGTGCTCGAAACGCTCAAAACGTGCGCCGGCCAAGACCTTCAGACGCTCGGTCAACGCGACCTGATCCTGTACAAACGCGGCGTAAGTCTTGAGGTTTTCCTTGTCGTGGGTTGGCGTGCGCGTCAGTGCCGGACGCGGCTGACCGTACACCGGATCGAAGATGTCGATCGGGTAGGCGCCGACCGCGCCGCTGGAGCGTTGAATGATCGACTTGTAGTCATAATCTTCATACTCAATACCGGTCAACAAGGTGTGCTGCAAACCACCAGTGCTGAAATGCCCGGTCAGATTGAGCTGCGTGTCCTTGTCGGTCCATTCCAGTTTGCGGTAGTTGAAGTTGCGTCCCAGGGTGCGACCGTCAGCGGCAATGCCATTGGCCTCGATCGCATTGCCCTGCAGCGAGCCGTCGAGCCACTGGAACCCGCCGCCCAGCGTCCAGTCATCATTGAGCAAATGTTCGAAGCGCAGTTGCGCCATGTTGTTGTCGTTGTGCAATTTGCCGGCGTCTTTCTCGCCGAAGAAGGTATCCCTCGATGCGGTGCCAATCTGCTTGGGGTAACGCGTCACACCGCGATCCAGCGGATGATTGTTGCGCATGAAATCACCTTCGAAGATCACCCGGGTGGCATCGCTGGCCTGCCAGGTCAGCACTGGCGTGATGCCGTAGCGCTCGGTCTCGACGTGATCGCGGAAGGTATCACCGCCCTCACCCACCACGTTCAATCGATAGGCCAGGCGTCCCTCTTCATCCAGCGGTCCGGAAGCGTCCAGAGTGCCGCGCTTCATGCCTTGATCATTCAACTGACTGCCCAACGTGACCGTGCGCTCGGCCAACGGCTGCTTGGACACGACATTGAAGGTACCGCCGGGATCGCCACGGCCATAGAGCATGGTTGCCGGCCCGCGCAACACTTCCAGACGCTCGATGGTGTTGGCGTCGGGCATGTTCGGGTAGCCGCGATTGATCGGGAAACCGTTACGGTAGAACTCGCCGGTGGTGAATCCCCGCACAGTGAACGTCGTCAGTCCCTGGCCGCCGAAGTTGTTCGCCCGGCCCACACCGCCGGCGTAGTCGAGTGCATCTTGCAGGCGCGTGGCGCCGAGGTCTTCGACAGCATCCTTGGTGACGACGCTGATCGATTGCGGTGTTTCATGAATCGAGGTGTCGGTACGGGTAGCACTGGCGGAACGTGTGGCGCGGTAACCCTGCACCGGGCCGTCGGCCCGTTCGTAATCCGCTGTACCGACCACGTCGGTCGCCTCCAGCTCTAGCGCTGAAGATGTCGAATCGGCCTGTTCGGCCCATGAGGAAGAAGACAACGCCTGCAGCACGCAAATTGAAAGCAGAGTACGACGCATGAAATGAAAACCTTACGAATAGGCCAGAACGAAGGGTAAAACCGCCAGCAAAACGCGGCGATGGTATACCAAGCGTTCCGTTATTGAAACTTATTCCCATTCGTATGTTTAAGCCGACCGCGTGCCAGTACGCATGTCATCCATTGCATCGCACAAAAAACCTTGGTCAAACGTGCAAAAGCTGTTTCGTCATTGCCATCGAAGTATCCAGGGATTGCCCGGTACGCTGCAGCTTGTTCAGCAAACTGGCGCCCAACCACAGCTGATAAAGGGTTTCCGCCAGATGCCAGGCATCGCCCTCGGGCAGGCTTTTTTCAGCCTGGCCCTGCTCGATGCACAGGGCAATGCGCGCCACCACTTGCTCGGCGCCATCGCGCAAGGTGAGGCGCATCGACTCCGACAAGTCGGCGACTTCGGCGCTGAGTTTCACCACCAGACACTCATCGCCATGGCCCTCGAGGGTGCAGCGGTTCTGCCAGCCCTGCCAGTAATCCATCAACCGCTCGTAGGCGCTCAGGCCTGGTAGCGTCAGGCGCCGCTCCATGTCGGCGAGGTAGTCAACGAAGTAATCCGCCAGCAATGCCTGGCCGTAAAGTTCTTTGGATTTGAAGTAGTGATAGAACGAACCCTTGGGCACACCGGCGGTTTGCAGGATCTCGTTGAGGCCGACACTGGTGAAGCCCTTCTCGGCCATCATCCGGTGGCCGGTGTCGAGCAAATGTTGGCGGGTGTCGTCATAGGTCGGTTTCATGGGGCGCGAATTACCAGGCAATAGACCAGTCGTATTTTCGGAGGAACGGAAGTTTGCCATACCTGTCGATGAAAAACCCCAGGATAAAAATTGCTAGACGACTGGTCTAATTGGAATCTATGCTGCGCCCCGACAACCGTTTTCCGCCCGGTGTGGCCGATGCGCGAATGTTTCGCCCAATCGAAGACACCCGACCTACGCAAGGTGCTCTATGAAAATCTTGATGGTTCTGACTTCCCACGATCAACTCGGCGACACCGGCAAGAAAACCGGCTTCTGGCTGGAAGAGTTCGCCGCGCCCTACTACGCCTTCAAAGACGCCGGCGCCGAGATCACCCTGGTTTCCCCAGCCGGTGGCCAGCCGCCGCTGGACCCGAAAAGCGATGAACCCGATGCGCAGACCGCCGAGACCGATCGCTTTCGGCAGGACCCGGCCGCACAACAGGCACTGGCCAACACCGGTCGCCTGGCCGACGTCAGCGCTGAGGGTTTCGATGCCGTGTTTTATCCGGGTGGCCATGGCCCTCTGTGGGATCTGGCCGAAGACAAGCACTCGATCGCGTTGATCGAAGCGTTCGACCGCGCCAACAAGCCCCACGGTTTTGTCTGCCATGCGCCTGGCGTATTGCGCCATGTCCTCACCGCTGACGGCAAACCGTTGGTGCAGCATCGCGAAGTCACCGGTTTCACCAATTCCGAAGAAGCCGCTGTCGGCCTGACGGACGTGGTGCCGTTCCTGATCGAGGACGAGTTCCAGCGCCTCGGCGGTCATTACTCGAAAGTCGCTGACTGGCAGGTTCATGTGGTCGCCGACGGGCAACTGGTCACTGGCCAGAATCCAGCCAGCTCCGCCGCCGTCGCCGAGAAATTGCTGAAGATGCTCGGCTAAACCCTCGCACAACCCTTCCAAACGCCGGGTGCGTCTTGCCCGGCGTTATTTTTTCGCCCAACCAATAGACGACTGGTCTAATAAGCCACGAACAAGGTCATCCATGAACCACAGCAGTTTCTTCACCCCCGCCAAACTGGGTCACCACACCCTGAAAAACCGTATCGTCCTGCCGCCCCTGACCCGCCAGCGCAGCACCCAGCCGGGCAACATCGCCAATGAGCTGATGGCCGAGTATTACCAACAGCGCGCCGGCGCCGGCCTGCTGGTCACCGAAGGCACGCAGATCGAACCCCGTGGCCAGGGTTACGCGTGGACGCCGGGCATTCATACGCCGGAACAAATCGCCGGATGGCGCAAAGTCACTGAGGCCGTGCATGCCGTGGACGGGGTGATTTTCGCCCAGTTGTGGCACGTTGGCCGTGTCTCGCATACCGCTCTGCAGCCCGACGGCGCAGCTCCGGTTTCAGCCTCCGCCTTGGCCACCGACCGCGTCAGCGTGTTTATCGAAACCGCGCCCGGCGCCGGTGAACTGGTCACCCCGTCGGCACCGCGCGCACTGAGCACCGATGAAGTGCAGGAACTGGTGCAGCTGTATATCCAGGCCGCGCGCAACGCCATGGACGCCGGCTTCGACGGCATCGAATTGCATTGCGCCAACGGTTATCTGGTCAACCAGTTCATCTCCGCCCACAGCAACCTGCGCGACGATCAGTACGGCGGCTCGCTGGACAATCGCCTGCGTTTTCTGCGCGAAGTGGTCGCCGGTGTTGCCGAATGCATCGGCAAGGAAAAAGTCGGTGTGCGTTTCGCCCCGCTGTTCACCACTACCGACGAAGCGCGCACGTACTTGGGCATGGTCGAGGAAGACCCGCACACGACTTACATCGAAGCGATCAAAGTACTGCAGGACGTGGGCATCGCCTATCTGTCGATCGCCGAAGCCGATTGGGACAACGCCCCGGCGATGCCGTTGACGTTTCGTCAGGCCGTGCGCGAGACCTTCAGTGGCGCGATCATTTACGCCGGGCGCTACACCGCGGAATCCGGGGCGCAATTGCTCGATTCCGGGCTGGCCGATCTGGTCGCTTTCGGCCGTCCGTTCATGGCCAACCCGGATCTGCCGGCGCGCATTGCCAATGACTGGCCGTTGAATGCACTGAACCCGGCGACGGTGTATGGCGGCAACGCCGACGGCTATACCGACTACCCCGTTTATCCCGGCTAAATCCTTCCTGACAGCGTAAGGCGCTCCCGCAACAGCGGGAGCGTTCATCAAGCGCGCCTCGCAATCGCTCTGAACTGCGCAATCCCTCCTACAAAAAACCTATACACAGACTACAATCTGTACAACTATCTGGACTTGATACTTAAACGTCCACTCAGCAGCCTGCTGCTCATTACGTTGAATTCGTGAAATGAACGAAACCCGTCGACTGTGCCTGGTACTGGGTGACCAGCTCTCTTTTGATCTGGCGTCATTGGCCGGTCTGGATAGGGAACACGACTGTGTGCTGATGGTCGAGGTCATGGAAGAAGCCACCCATGTCGCCCATCATCCGCAGAAGATCGCGCTGATTTTCAGCGCCATGCGTCACTTCGCTCAGGCGCTGGAAAGCCAGGGCATCCACGTGCATTACGTGGCCCTCGACGACCCGCAGAACAGCGGCTCGGTGCCCGGCGAGTTAAAGCGCTGGCAAGCTTTGTTGCAGGCCAGCGAGTTGCATGTGACGGAGTGCGGAGACTGGCGCCTGGAGCAATCGCTCAAGGACTGTGGTGTGCCGATCCACTGGCACGCCGACGGCCGCTTCCTGTGCAGCCGCGATGAGTTTCGCGCCTGGGCCGCAGGCAAAAAGCAGTTGCGCATGGAGTTCTTCTACCGCGAGATGCGCCGCAAAAGTCGCCTGTTGCTCAACGGTGACGGCACGCCCGTCGGCGGCGCGTGGAACTTTGACGCCGACAATCGCAAAGCCTTGCCGAAAACCGTCAAAGCGCCCTACCCGGCCGGTTTTACCAACGATGCAATCACCCTCGAAGTCCTCGCCCTGGTCAAACAACGCTTCGCCAGTCACTACGGCAGTCTGGATGATTTCAACTATCCGGTGACACACGCCGATGCCCAGGCGCTCTGGGCGTACTTTCTCGATTACGCCCTGGCCGGGTTCGGCGATTATCAGGACGCCATGGCCAGCGGCGAGCCGTTTCTGTTCCATGCGCGCATCAGCGCGGCGCTGAACATCGGCCTGCTCGACCTGCGCCAGCTCTGCGCTGATGTGGAGTCGGCCTACTGGTCCGGCAGCATCGCGCTGAATGCGGCCGAAGGTTTCATCCGCCAACTGATCGGCTGGCGCGAATATGTCCGTGGCGTTTACTGGCTGCACATGCCCGAGTACGCCGAGGGCAATGCATTTGCCAACCAGCGGCCGCTGCCGGAGTTCTACTGGACCGGCGCAACCAACATGAATTGCATGCGCCAGGCCATCGGCCAAAGCCTCAAACACGCCTACGCGCATCACATCCAGCGCCTGATGGTCACCGGCAATTTCGCCCTGCTCGCTGGCATCGCACCGAAGCAGATCTGTGAATGGTATCTGGCGATTTACATGGACGCGTTCGATTGGGTCGAGCTGCCCAACACCCTCGGTATGGTCATGCACGCCGATGGCGGTTACCTCGGGTCCAAGCCTTATTGCGCCAGCGGCCAGTACATCAACCGGATGTCCGACTATTGTCGCGACTGTGCTTACTCGGTGCGCGAAACCACGGCTGACAACGCCTGCCCGTTCAACGCCTTGTACTGGCATTTCCTCATGCGCCACGGCGAGCTTCTGCGCGGCAATCAGCGCATGGCGATGATGTACAAAAACCTCGATCGCATGTCGCCAGACAAGCAACAGGCACTGTGGCAACGCGGCCAACACTTGCTCGACGCACTGGATAACGGCCAATCGTTATGAAAACGCCTGCGCCGCTGGTCCGCGTGCAACTTAAACCGGCCGTCCCGGGTCAATGCCTCACAACGCTTAAGAAGCAACCTGGGTGTTCGCTTGAAACACGCCTATTGAACGCAGACCAATAATCCAAGGCATGAGGGGTGGATATCCTGAAACAGCTTACTCGCGAGGAGCTTGAGTCCGAGGTCACGCGTCTGCGCCTGGCCGTCAAGGCGACCTGCGACGCCGTCTGGGACTGGGACCTGACGACCAATCAGATTGTCTGGAACGACGCGCTGCAACACGCGTACGGCTATGCCCCGGCGGCCATCGACCCGACGATTGACTGGCGCTTTGCGCAGATCCACCCGCAGGATCGCGCACGGGTAGAGACTTCGATTCGCTCGGCAATCGACGGCGCAGGCACGACCTGGAGTGCCGAGTACCGCTTCCGCTGTCAGGATGGTTCCTGGGCCGAAGTGCTTGATCGCGGCCACCTGATTCGCAATGCCGATGGCCAGGCCGAACGCATGATCGGTGCGATGCTCGACCTGACCCGTTCGCGCAGTGCCGAAACCGCACTGCGCCAAAGTGAAGAGCGCTTCAGCACCATTCTGGAAACCATCGAAGCCGCGTTCGCCATCGTCAAAGTGAAATTCGACGCCGACGACCACCCCATCGATTACTACTTTGTCGAGGCCAACCCGGCGTTCGAACGGCAGGCCGGGGTCAACCTGCGGGGCAAATGGGTCACCGAGTTTGCGCCCAACCTGGAAAAATTCTGGTTCGAGACCTACGGCCACGTCGCCAAAACCGGCGAGCCGGCCAACTTCGAAAACTACGCCAACACCTTCGAACGCTGGTTCGATGTGCGCGCCGTCCGCGTCGGCGACCCGGCCGATCGGCAGATCGCGATTTTCTTCAGCGACGTCACCGAGCGCCGCGACGCACAAGAGCGCTTGCGCAACAGCGAGGCGATCGCTCGGGAAAACATCGAACGGGTCCAACTGGCCCTCGCCGCCGGCGCCATTATCGGCACCTGGCACTGGCACTTGCCCACCGATCGCTTCTACGTCGATGAAGCCTTCGCGCGGGTCTTCAACCTCGACCCGGCGCTGGGCCGTGACGGTCTGAGCCTGGAGCAAGTGGTGAAGAGCGTGCATCCCGATGACCGCGACGGGCTCACAGCGGCAATCAATGAAGCCATTGCCCGTGGCGGGGCGTATTCGCACCAATATCGAGTGCGCGGCGCGGATGGCAAATTCACCTGGATCGAAGCCAACGGACGCGTCGAATGCGCCGGAGACGGCACGCCTTTGCGCTTTCCCGGTGTGCTGATCGATGTCGAAGAGCGGCGCAATGTCGAAGACGAACGCGACCGGGTCACCGCCGCTTTAAAAGCGCTCAACGACACCTTGGAACAGCGGGTCTCGGCGCGTACCGCAGAACTGATGCAGGCCGAAGAAAAGTTGCGCCAATCGCAGAAAATGGAAGCGGTCGGGCAACTCACTGGCGGTCTGGCCCATGACTTCAACAACCTGCTGGCAGGGATTTGCGCCTCTCTGGAACTGATGGAAAAACGCATCGCCCAAGGTCGCCTGGAGGACATCGACAAATACATGCTGATCGCCCAGGACGCGGCCAAACGCGCCACCGCCCTGACCCATCGCCTGCTGGCGTTCTCCCGCCGGCAGACCCTCGATCCACGGCCGACCGAAATCAACGCGCTGATTGCCGGCATGACCGAACTGATCCAGCGCACCGTCGGCCCGAGCATTCGCCTGAAGACGGTCGCCGCCGCCGATCTGTGGCCGACGCTGGTCGATGCCAGTCAACTGGAAAACGCCCTGCTCAACCTGTGCATCAACGCCCGCGATGCGATGCCCGATGGCGGCACCATCACCGTCGAAACCGCCAATCGAACCCTCGATGCTGAATCGGCGCGCATCAGGGAGATGCCCGAAGGGCAATACCTGTGCCTGTCGGTCGCCGACACCGGTACCGGCATGAGTGCGGAAGTCATAGCCAAGGCCTTCGACCCGTTTTTCACCACCAAACCGCTGGGCCAGGGCACGGGCCTGGGACTGTCGATGATCTACGGCTTCACCAAGCAATCCGGCGGGCAGGTGCGGGTGCAATCGACTGTGGGGCAAGGCACCATCATCTGCATTTACCTGCCGCGCTACCGCGGCGAAACGCAGCGCAATCACGACGACGCGCAACGCTCGGCCCCGCTGCAGGCAAAGGCCGGCGAGACCATACTGATTGTCGACGACGAACCCACCGTTCGCACGCTGCTCAAAGACGTGCTGAACGACCTCGGCTACAACCTGTTCGAAGCGAGCGACAGCGTTGAGGGACTGGAAGTGTTGCGCTCCAGCGCGCACATCGATCTGCTGATCACCGATGTCGGCTTGCCGGGCGGCATGAACGGCCGGCAGATGGCCGACGCGGGCCGGGAAATCAGGCCGAAGCTCAAGACCTTGTTCATCACCGGGTACGCGGAAAACTCAGTGCTCGGCAACGGTCAGCTCGGCCCGGGCATGCAGGTGCTGACCAAACCGTTTGCCGTCGACACTCTGGTGTCACGGGTCGGTGGCCTGCTGTCCATCGACATCGAATGAGGGTTACGCAGCGGATTTCATCAACCGGTTGCGCCCGGCTGTCTTTGCTTGATACAGCGCCTGATCGGCGCACTTGATCAGCGCCTGCACCGGCTCCAGCTGCGGGCCACGCGCAGCGGCAATACCGATGCTCAGGCTCACCCGGGCCAACGGACTGCTCGGGTGAGCGATGTTGGCTTGCTGCAAGCGCTCAATCATCAGCTGCGCCACCACGGCCGCCCCATCAATATCGGTGTCGGGCATGATCACCGCGAACTCTTCGCCGCCGTAGCGCGCCACCAGGTCCGACGGTCGCCGCACACACTCATCCAGCACGTGACCGACGGTTTGCAGGCAGGCGTCACCGGCAACGTGCCCGAACGCATCATTGAACCGTTTGAAATAGTCGATATCGATCATCAGCAACGCCAGCGAAGAGCCGTCGCGCTGTGCCCGCCGCGCCTCTGTCGCCAGGGTTTCATCGAAGCAGCGCCGATTAGCCAGCCCCGTCAGCGCATCCTTCATGGCCAACAGTTCCAGTTGCCTATTGGAGCCGAGCAACTGTTGCTGAGCGATGCGCAGTTCTCCTTCCACCTGGGTTCGGCGCCGGATGTCGAGGATCAGGAACCAGCCGATCAGCCCGGTTAGCCCCAGCAGCCCCGCCACCACCACCGCCGACAGCAAAGCCTCGGTTCGCCACGCCGTCAGCGCTTCATGCTTGCCGATGGCGACCGTGGTGATCAGCGGCAACTTTTCACTTTTGCGGAAGGCGTAGAGGCGTTCGACGCCATCCAGGCTGGAGGTATAAGACGCGGTACCCACCGATTGCTCGACCAGGTACTTGGCGTAGAGCAGCGACTTGGAAAAATTGCGGCCCATGTCCTGCTCGCGGAACGGGTAGCGCACCAGCAACGTGCCGTCGGTATAGGACAAGCCGATGGCGCCCTCCTGACCGATGTCGAGTTTGCCGAACAGGCGCAGAAAGTTTTCCACACCCAGGGTCACGGCCACGACCCCGGCGAACTCGCCGCGGTCATCATTGAAACGGCGGCTGACGGTGATCACCCATTCCTGATTGGAACGGCTGCGGATGGGCGGCCCGATAAAGGGGTCGCGGCTCGGATCATCGCGATGATGAATGAAATAGGCCCGATCAATGCTGCTGGCACCCACCGGAATCGGCCGGTTCGACGACATCAGCCAATGACCTTCGCGGTCATAGATGGTGATACCGCTCAGTTGTGGCATCAGCGGTTGCTGGCGGTCAATCAGCGCACTCAGGCGCTGGATCTGCGCGGGGCCACTGCCTTCGGTTTCCAGGCGCTCGACCAACCCGAGCAACAGCAGCGAACTTTGCCGGACAATGCCTTCGGAATAGGTCTCCAGTGCCTGGGTCAGGTTCAACCCGTGCACGTTGACTTCCTCCAGCGCGCGCTCGCGCGAAGACAGCACTTTCCAGATGGTCAACGACGCCAGAGAGCAGCCGATGACCAGCAGCAAGAGAATGACGAGGTGGGTATCACGCTTCACGAAAGCACCTTATGGAAAGTCCGGTTTCCCGTTCCGGCCGTTACTGATTCAAGGCAATAACAGCAGTCGTATGTCCTCGACCGGCGCAAGGATACAAGCAGTGCGTTGAACGCGCAGCAACCGCGTGACGGAACGTCGTTTTCAGGACTTTGGCGTTGTTTCGCAACGTCGCGGCGGTGGCCTGCAACTTATATTCACGGCCGCAGGTCATTAGGCTTGCTGAGGTTGAATCCATCCGCAGACCTCCAATATTGAAGACACCGCCGTGGCCGCTGACCTCGATCGCCGCAATAACCTGTCCCTGGACAGCCTGAACTTTTTCCTCGCCGACGTGCGCGACGGCCTCGGCCCCTATCTGGCCATCTATCTGTTGGCGGTGCATCACTGGGAACCGGCGAGCATTGGTCTGGTAATGACCATCGCCGGGGTCGCCGCGCTGATCACCCAGACACCCGCCGGCGCCTGGGTCGACAACAGCCGGCGCAAACGTGCGTTGATTGCGATCGCCGCGCTGGTGGTGACCGGAAGCTGCCTGGTGCTGCCGTTCGTGACGTCGTTCACGTGGGTGGCTCTGACCCAAACCTTGAGCGCAATGGCGGCGTCGATATTCGCCCCGGCCATTTGTGCGATTACCCTGGGTATGACCGGGCCACGGGCGTTCACTCGGCGAACCGGGCGCAACGAAACCTTCAATCATGCCGGCAATGCCTGCGCCGCTCTGCTGGCCGGTGTGTTCGCCTATCTGTTCGGCCCGGTGGCGGTGTTCTATTTGATGGCGGCCATGGCTTTGGCCAGTGTCATTGCCATCGCCTGCGTTTCTCCAGCAGCCATCGACCATGATCTGGCGCGCGGACTGGACCCCGCCGATGCCAGCCACCGCCAGCCTTCCGGTTTATCGGTGCTGCTGGGCAACCGGTCGCTGTTGCTGTTCGCCATTTGCTGTGCGCTGTTCCACCTCGCCAATGCGGCAATGTTGCCGCTGGTGAGCCAAAAACTCGCGCAAGCCAATTTGCAGATGGCCACTCCGCTCACCTCGGCCTGCATCGTCGCGGCGCAACTGGTGATGGTGCCGGCGGCATTACTGGTCGGGGCGAAAGCCGATCTGTGGGGACGCAAACCGCTGCTGCTGGCCGGATTCCTGATCCTGCCCTTGCGCGGCGTGCTCTACACGCTGTCGGACGATGCCTATTGGCTGGTCGCGGTGCAATTGCTCGACGGCGTCGGCGCGGGTCTGTTCGGCGCGTTGTTTCCGATCATGGTTAAAGACCTCACCCAAGGCACCGGCCACTTCAACATCAGCCTCGGCGCACTGACGACAGCCTTCGGACTCGGCGCGGCGCTGAGCAACGGCCTCGCCGGACTCGTTGTGCAGGAGGCCGGTTACAGCGCGGCGTTTCTGACGCTGGCGGGTATTGCGGCGGTGGCGGTTGTGTTGCTTGGGATCGGGGTTCCGGAAACCCAGCGTAGTAGCCGTCAGACTAAAACCGGGGTGGTCGAGGCCAGCACTGAACCCTCAGCGTAATCCATATCCCGTCCCTGACCTCTCATCGCCGCCCTATCGTGTTTGCGCGGCGTTAACAATCCAGATTCAGTGGATCAGGCAAACAATCCAGAGGAATGCACTTCGGCGCCGAGGCGCTGATCGAGAGAATGTTCGTGCACAGGCTCAGACGAATAAACCCTCAATCGCAAGGACATTCCAGTGAAAGGTTTTTGCTTGGCCTTCGGGCTGCTCTTCAGTACTTTTTCAGCCATGGGAGCCGATATGTCGAACGGCGCAGACAACTTCTACACCAGCGATAAAGTGACCGTGGAAAAGGTCACCTTCAAGAACCAGTACGGAATGAAGGTCGCAGGCAATCTGTTCAGCCTGAAGAACCTTGACCCACAGTCAAAAAATGCCGCGATCATCGTCGGCCACCCGATGGGCGCAGTGAAAGAGCAAAGCGCCAATCTCTACGCGACCAAAATGGCGGAACAGGGTTTCGTCACGCTGTCGTTCGACTTGTCCTTCTGGGGCGAAAGCGAAGGCCTGCCACGCCAGTCGGTTGCGCCGGACATTTATGCCGAGGACTTCAGCGCGGCGGTGGACTTTCTCGGCACTCGCCCACTGGTCGATCGCGAGCGAATCGGCGTTATCGGTATTTGCGGCAGCGGCAGCTTCGCCATCAGTGCCGCCAAGATCGACCCACGTTTGAAGGCGATTGCCACCGTCAGCATGTACGACATGGGCGCCGCCAACCGTAACGGCCTCAAGCATTCGCTCACGCCCGCGCAACGCCAATCCATCATTGAACAGGCGGCGCAGCAGCGTGACGCGCAGTCCTGGGGCGGCCCGGTCCGCTACACCGGCGGCACACCGCTCAAACTCACCGGTAATGCCGTGGGGGACGAGTTCTACGATTTCTACCGCACCCCGCGTGGCCAGGTCACTCCGGCCGGTGCTTCGCCGCAGACCACCACCATGCCGACGCTGATCAGCAATGTGAAGTTCATGAACTTCTACCCGTTCAATGACATCGAGAGCATCTCCCCCCGCCCGCTGCTGTTCATCGCCGGTGCTCAGGCGCACTCCCGCGAGTTCAGTGAAGACGCGTACCAGCGCGCGGCCGAACCCAAAGAGCTGCTGATCATTCCAGGGGCCGGCCATGTCGACTTGTACGACCGGGTCAACCTGATTCCCTTCGCCAAATTGACCGAGTTCTTCAGCCATAACCTGAAGTAACGCCATCGCAACGCTGCCAGCGCTTTAAAGTGCAGACACGCCAAAAGCCTGCTTTTCAGGGCAGGCTTTTCGTTTGCAGCACGTCGGCTTACTTCTGCTGAGCGGTCAGCGCCGAGTAGCTGTTCATCAGGTTGCGGTAGTTGGGGATGCGCTGCGACAGCAGATTGCCCAAGCCTTCAATATCGTTGCGCCAGTCGCGGTGCAGCTCACAGGCTACCGAGAACCAGTTCATCATCTGCGCACCGGCCTGGGTCATGCGACTCCATGCAGCCTGTTGCACTGTGGTGTTGAAAGTGCCGGAAGCGTCGGTCACTACAAACACATCAAACCCTTCTGCCAGCGCCGACAAGGTCGGGAACGCTACGCACACATCCGTCACCACACCGGCAATGATGATCTGCTTGCGGCCGGTGGCTTTGATCGCCTTCACAAAATCTTCGTTGTCCCAGGCGTTGATCTGGCCTGGACGGGCGATGTACGGCGCATCCGGGAACATCTCTTTCAGCTCTGGCACCAGCGGGCCGTTCGGGCCTTGTTCGAAACTGGTGGTGAGGATGGTCGGCAGTTCGAAGAACTTGGCCAGATCGGCCAGGGCCAGCACGTTGTTCTTGAACTCGTTTGGCGAGAAGTCCTGCACCAGAGAGATCAGACCGGTCTGGTGGTCTACCAGCAGCACGATAGCGTCGTCTTTGTTGAGGCGGTTGTAGGTTGGAGTGGTCATGGTGGGCGTCCCTTTTCAATGTTGGAAGTTGTTGTTGCGTTCAAGTTGTGTACAGGTTACTGACGCATCGAAAAGGGATAAATCGGTTGAAACGCGTTTCACCGTCAACTTCAACAGGACAATCGGCGAAGGAGTTTTCCGCGCGGTGACCTTTAAGCCAGTAAAATCAGGGTTATTAGCTAATAACACCTTCATTAAACAGTCGCTCAAACGTTGTACTAGGATAGGATCCAAGTCTGCGGTATTTCGTCGACCAAGGAGATCGTCGACAGTGCGGCAGATGTTTTTGAATTAACGCCTCTCAGGGATGACACGCATATGAATTCACACTTGTTCCCCCACATCGGCAAGGTCATCGCCAGCACCGGCAGCCGGCACTTTCCGCGCATGCTGCATGACCTGATCCTGACGCAACTGGCGGTAGACGCCACGCACATCCGGCAGATGCGTGTCGAACCGGTGAGCCGCGCGTCGAGCCGCAGTGAGCCGGAGCCACTGAAAGAGCCGGCCCTGCTCGCCGAAACGGTGTTTTCCGAACACAGTGCGGCGGCCCACCACTTACAGAATCCGCCGGCCGCGACCAGCGCGGACGCCTCGCAACTGCACCTGACCCGGCGCAAGGACGGCTACCGCTACGTGATTTCGGTGTACCGCAACGGCGAGTCGCAGCGCTTCTCCGCGCAGGAACGCAGCCTGTTGCAGGACATCTCCCCGGTGCTGCTGCCGATGGTGGAAAAACACATCAACGCCCTGCAACCGGCCACCCTTGAACCGCAAACCCCGTCCGAAGCAGCCGAAGGCAGCGGCCTGGAAACCTTGCGCCTGCGCTTTGACGAGCGCCTGGAGCAACTGGGGCTAAGCCTGTCCAACCGCGAAACCGAAGTCTGCGTCGGCCTGCTCGCCGGCCGCACGGCGCCGGAACTGGCGGAGCAATTGGCGTTGAAGGTCAACACCGTAGAGAGTTATCTGAAACGCGCGGCGATCAAGTTGGGCATCAGCGGGCGGCATTCGTTGATGCGCTGGATGTATTCGCCGTTGGAGGCGTCGGCGTCGAGTGCGGCGTGACAGAGGTGGTTTTTGTGCACGGCTCTGGATCGCTACCCCCTCACCCCAGCCCTCTCCCCCAAGGGGGCGAGGGAGAAAGGGAGCCGATTTTGGTTGAGTTCGAAACCGAGCTCGGCTTGGGAGCCAATCTTCGTGCTGTTCAAAACCTGAGTTCGACTCGGTATCCCACGTCGGCGTATCTCCAGCAAACACTGCAGTCAGTCCCCTCTCCCTCTGGGAGAGGGTTAGGGTGAGGGCAATCCCGCGACGCGCACCAAAGCCTGATTCACCGCCAATTCCCCCAACATCACGACCTGAGCAATGCCCCAACAGGTTTGATGAGGGCCGCTTTTAATCCCGCGCTAACGCCTCAATCGGATCAAGCCGTGAAGCATTGCGCGCCGGCACAAAGCCAAACACCACCCCGATCAACGTCGAGCACACCACCGCCGTCAACACCGACGCCAGCGAGAACACCATCTCCCACTCCTTGATAAACACCGAAAACAAATGCCCGATCGCATACGACAGGGAAATGCCGATCGCCCCGCCCAACAGGCACACCATCACCGCCTCCACCAGAAACTGCTGACGAATGTCCGACTGCCGTGCCCCGACCGCCATGCGAATACCGATCTCGCGGGTACGCTCGGTCACCGACACCAGCATGATGTTCATCACCCCGATACCGCCGACCACCAAAGAAATCACCGCAATCAGCGACAGCAGCAACGCCAGCGAGCGGCTGGTTTTCTGCACGGTCTGCAAGACGCTGTCGAGGTTGTTGGTGAAGAAGTCCTTGGTGCCGTGGCGTTGCAGCAGCAGTTGGGTGACGTGCTGTTCCACCACTTTGCTTGGTTGGCCGTCCTTCATGCGCACGCTGATGCTGTCCAGATAACGTTGGCCCAACACCCGCCCGGCGGCGGTTTCGTAGGGCACCCAGACGTTGAGGGTCTTGCCCGAGGCAAACAGGCTTTTATCTTCGGCAGCCACGCCGATCACTGTGCACGGCAGGTTGCCGATCAGGATCACCTGACCCAACGGATCGACATCCTGGCCGAACAGACGCTGCCGAGTGTTGTGATCGATAACCACCACCTGCGCCTGCCGCCGCGCATCGCTTTCACTGAACGCAATACCGGCGGCCATTTTGATCCCGCGCACCTTGAAGTACTGATCGCTGACACCGTTGACCTGGGCGTCGAGGTCGATATTGCGATAACGCAACAACAGGCTGCGGCCGATCATCGGCGTGGCGCTGTCGACGTAATACAGCTGATTCAGCGCAGTGACGTCGGCCGGTGTCAGGGTTTCGATGGCGGCGGCACGTTTGTCACCATAACTGCTGCCCGGATAGACATCGATGGTGTTGCTGCCAATGGCGGCGATGTCCTTGAGCACGTAATTCTTCGCGCCCTCCCCGACCGCCGAAATCGACACCACCGAGGTGATGCCAATGACGATGCCGAGCATGGTCAGCAAGGTGCGCATGCGATGGGAAATCAACGCCACCCACGCCATGGCAAACGCCTCTTTGAACAGCCCGAGACTGGCGACAAGGCGCCGTGAGGCGGTGGCTTTCGGGGCCACTGGTTCTTCGCTGAGCAGGTGCGTGGTGTCGCGTTCGTTGGCACGGTCGCTGAGGATTTCGCCGTCGCTGACTTCGATGATGCGCTCGGCGTTGGCCGCCACTTTCGGATCGTGGGTGACCAGAATCACCGTGTGCCCCGCTGCGTGCAGCTCCAGCAGGATGCGCATCACCTCTTTGCCGCTGGCCGTGTCGAGAGCGCCGGTCGGTTCGTCGGCGAGGATCACTTCGCCGCCGTTCATCAAGGCCCGGGCGATACTTACGCGCTGCTGCTGACCGCCAGAGAGCTGGCTCGGCCGATGCGTTAAATGGCCTTCCAGACCCAGTCGCGCCAACAACTCGCGGGCGCGGGCATGACGCTGAAGCTGCGGCGTCCCGGCGTAAATCGCCGGCATCTCGACGTTGTGCATCGCGCTCAGATGCGGCAGCAAGTGGTAACGCTGGAAGATGAAACCAAAGTAATCACGACGCAGCTCGGCCAGGGCCTGATTGTCCAGATCGCGGGTTTCCTGGCCGTTGATCCTGTAGCTGCCGGCGGTGGCGTAATCGAGGCAACCGAGGATGTTCATCAAGGTAGATTTGCCGGAGCCGGAAGCGCCGATAATCGCGACCATTTCTCCGGCATTGATCGTCAGGTTGATGTTTTTCAGCGCGAGAAATTCGCGGTCGCCGGCGGTGAAACTGCGGGTGATGCCGGTCAGTTGGAGCAGTGGCTCAATCATGCTCAGGCCCCCGCCACATTGTTCACCGGATCACCGATCACCACGCGGTCGCCTTCTGCCAGACCGGCGTTGATCTGCACTTTGACGTTGTTGTTGATCCCGGTCTGCACGTTGCGCGACTGCGCGTGGCCCTTGGCGTCGAGTACGCGTACCGGAAAACTGCCATCGGCATTGCGCGGGCCGAGCGCCGCCACCGGCACGGTCAGCACCGACTTGGCGGTGTCGAGGATAATGCGTACCTGCGCGGTCATGGAAATGCGCAAACGATGGTCAGGATTGGGCACCTCGAACAACGCGTTGTAGAACACCGCGCTGCTTTGCTTCGGCGTGCCGGCGGGCGGTGTTTCAAGAAAGTTCTGTGGCGCCGGGTCGGTGCCGCGCAGTTTCGCGTAGTAGCGTTTGTCCTCGCCGAGAATGGTGAAATACACCTCTTGCCCCGGCGCAATGTGAATCACGTCGGCTTCGGACACCTGTGCCTTGACCGTCATGGTGTCCAGATCCGCCAGTTTCAGCAGGACCGGCGCCAGTTGGCTGGCGATCACCGTTTGCCCTTCCTGGGTCACCACGCCGACCACATCACCATCGATCGGCGCGACGATGCGCGTGTACGCCAGATTGACCTTGGCCGTGTCGATCTGGATGTGCGCGCTTTTGATCTGCGCATCCAGCGACATCAGATTGGCCTGCTGCACCTGATAGTTCGACTCAGCGGTTTCGAAATCCTGCCGCGAGATCGACGCGTCGTCCTGCAAGTTCTTGTAGCGCTCGTAAATTGCTTTGGTCTGCCTGAGCTGGGCCTGGGTGGCGCGTTTTTGCGCTTGCAGGTTTTCCTCGTCGACCTGGGCCTGACGCAGGGTGTTCTGCAACACCAGCGGATCGATTTCCGCCAGCCATTGGCCCTTTTTGACTTTGTCGCCGACCTTGACCTTGAGCGACTTCAATTGCCCCGACACTTGCGCACCGACGTCCACTTGCTTGACGCCTTCGAGCAACCCGGTGGCGAGCACCGCGTTTTCAATGTCACTGCGTTCCACCGGCGCGGTCAGGTATTGCGGCGCCTCGGCCGGTGCCTGCACCGTGTAGAACGCCAATCCCGCCACTGCCACTAACGCCAAACCCATACCGACTTTGCGCAACTTCGACTTTTCCATAAATAACCACAAGTCCGTTCAGGGGTGAGCCCGGCCAGCGGCCGGGTTCTGGTAGATAAACAACAATCAGGAAACCACTTGGCCGGCCGGAACTTTCAGGCCGTCATGCCACCACGCCGCGAGACTGAAGACGTTGGGCGCCTTGAGAATCGTGAAGTGGTTGCCCGGCCCGTACCACACCGCCAGATCCGTCACCTGGCGCTGCCAACCCTCAACCATCGCCGCTTGCTCGCGCTGATTGCCCCACGCATCCAGCGTCGGGTCATCGACCAGCGCCAGCCGCACCGGCCCGCTGTAGGCCAGTTGCGGTTGATAGACCGTGCGCAAGGCTGTGGCGAAGGTGCGCACCGGACCATGCAGCGCCTGCGCTGACGAACGCGCCGACAACACACCGGCGCGCACCATGCCCTCGTGCAACAGGCGCATTTGCGTGATGTCGTCAGCCTCGGCGAACGCCAGTGGATCGATGCCCAACGACTTGCCGCTGGACAGTTGCAGCGTCTCGATCAAGCGTTCCAGCGCGGCAGTCGTCGTGTAAGGCTTGCCCGCCGTGCCGTTGCCACCGGGAGACTCGCTGTCGATCAGGGTCAACGACGCCACCTCACGCCCGGCCGCCTGCAATTGCGCGGCCATGGCATGCGCGACCCATCCCCCGAAAGAGTGGCCGATCAAATGCACCGGACCATGCGGGTAGACCTGCGCGATCGCCTGCAGATAGAACGCGGCAGCGGCCTCGACCTGACTGTGCGGCACACTGCTGCCGTCCAGCCCGCGCGGTTGCAGGCCGATGATCGGCCACTCCGGGCCCAAGGCTTCGGTCAGGTGAATGAACCCGGTGACACTGTCGCCCGCCCCCGGCACGCAGAAGATCGGCGCATGCCCGGCGTGCCCGCTCTGAATGGTCAACAGCGGTTGATAGGCCTCTGGCTCCGGAGCCTGCGCAGCGGCCATGGCCTGACTCAA
The DNA here is from genome assembly GCF_031931925.1 of Pseudomonas sp. rhizo66. Taxonomy (NCBI): domain Bacteria; kingdom Pseudomonadati; phylum Pseudomonadota; class Gammaproteobacteria; order Pseudomonadales; family Pseudomonadaceae; genus Pseudomonas; species Pseudomonas sp. rhizo66. The sequence continues at coordinate 68,150 of NZ_JAUJWZ010000016.1, read as the reverse complement.
GGCCTGACCGAGCGCCTGAATATCCGGGGCTTTCATCATGCTGCGGTGATCCCCCGGGACATCGATGCAGCGCAGCAAACCGGTACTGATCGTGTTTTCCCAACCTCGGGTCGGACTCGGCTGCGCCTGCCCCGGCATCAGTGCCTGAGCGCGGAACAAGTGCACCGGCTGACTGGCCGGGCTGACCCGGTAATGCGCCAGCGCCAGGCCATGAGCGGCCTCACGGTCGAAGTAGCTCCAGGCCTGCGCCGCTGTCAGCGCGGCCAGCTCCGGGTCGGGCAATTGCCGTTCGCAGCAGCGCTGGAACAGTTCATCGAACCCGATGAGTTCGACTTCAGCCTCCAGCCTGGCGACGTCAGCCAATGCTGCCTGCCCTTCTGCACCACGCAGCTGCGAACGCGCGCGGCAGTGCTCAAGCAACTGACGCTTGTCGCGATGCTCGCCGCTCCAGCGGGTTTTATCCTGACTGGCCGGATGCGGCGCGTAGGTATCGAGCAGGCCGACAAACGCCACCGCCTCATCGAGGCCGAGCAACTGCTGAGCGATTTCATACGCCAGCAAGCCGCCAAACGACCACCCGGCCAGACGATACGGGCCATGCGGTTGTACCGCGCGGATAATCCCGACCATCCGCGTGGCCATGCATTCAAGGGTGCGCAGTTGCGGTTGTCCCAACGGCACACCGGGCAAACCGTAAATCGGAAACTGACCGCCGATGTGCATCGCCAATGCCGGAAAATACACATCCCGGCCGCTGAACTCATGGATCAGGAACAGCGCATCGCCACCCTCGCCCGGTCGCACCACGACCAGTCCTTCCGGCTGTTCGGGCACTGCGCTGCGCTGACTGAGCAGCGCCGCCAGCGACTCGACACTCGGCCGCTGGAACAGCTCGGCCAGCGTCACTGGCTGCCCCGCACGTTGCAGCAGGTTGACCAGACGAATTGCCAACAGCGAATGCCCGCCCAATTCGAAGAAGTTGTCGTGGCGTCCGACCTGCTCGACATTCAGCACTTCAGCCCAGACCCGCGCCAACACGGTTTCGACCTCGCCTTGCGGCGCTTCGTAGTGTCGGCTGAGCACCGCATCGATGCCCGGTGCCGGCAGCGCCTGACGGTCGATCTTGCCGTTGGGACTCAGCGGCAAAACGTCGAGCGCAACAAACGCACCCGGCACCATGTACTCGGGCAATTGTTCGAGGATGAACGCGCGCAGCGTGTCGATAGCCGGTGCAGCGCTGCCCTCGCGCAAAGTGAAATACGCGACCAGACGCTCGTCGCGCATCAGCACCACCACCTCGCGCACCTGCGGGTGCTGGATCAACCGTGCTTCAATTTCACCGAGTTCCAGGCGCAAGCCGTGCAGCTTGACCTGGAAGTCGTTGCGCCCGAGGAATTCGAGGTTGCCGTCAGCGCGGTACCGCACCAGATCGCCGGTACGGTACAAGCGATCACCGGCAACAAACGGACTGTCGATAAAGCGCTCGGCCTGCATCTGTGGCAGCCCCATATAACCGCGCGCCACGCCGATGCCGCCGATGTGCAACTGGCCAATGACGCCCAGCGGCACCGCTTGGTCGTGCGCATCGAGCACATACAGGCGCGTATTGCAGATCGCTTTGCCGATCGGCAATTCCGACGTTGGCACCGGCATGTGCGGTTCCAGTGTCCACGCCGTGCTGTCGACCGTGGCTTCGGTCGGACCATACACGTTATGCAGGCGCACCCACGGCAGGTGCTGGCGCACTTCGCGGGCCAGTGCCGCCGTGAGTTCGCCGCCACCACAGAAAATATCGGTGAGGCTGGTGCATTCACTGACCTCCTGCAGTTCAACAAACTGCTGCAACAGCGCCGGCACAAACTTGACCACCGTAACCCTTTGCTGACGAATCACCTGCGCCAGATACGCCGGTTCACGGTGACCGCCGGGCCGTGCCAGCACCAGACGCACACCGGCGGTCAGCGGCCAGAAGAATTCCCACACCGAACCATCGAAACTGAACGGTGCTTTTTGCAATAACGCGCCGTCCCGGGTCGGCGGGCAAATCTGCGAACCCCAATGCACCAGATTGCACAGGCCACGGTGTTCGAGCATTACGCCCTTCGGTGTACCGGTCGAGCCCGAGGTGTAGATCATGTACGCCAGATTCGAAGGACTCAGGCCAGACACCTGCGGATCGTTTTCTGACTGGTCGTGCCAGGTGCATTGGTCAAAGTCGATCAGCACCGCCCCAGCCTCGGCAAACAGCGATCGGGTGGCCGTCTGAACCAGCACCGCCACCGGCGCGCAATCCCTGAGCATAAAGTCCAGGCGCTCCACCGGATAAGCCGGATCCAGCGGCACGTATGCACCACCGGCCTTGAGAATGCCGAGCAGCCCCACCACCAGATCGAATCCACGCTCAACGCACAGCGCCACCCGCGCATCCGGCCCCACGCCCTGCTCGCGCAGGTGATGCGCGAGGCGGTTGGCACGGGCATTCAGTTCACGATAGGTCAGGCTGTGTTCGCCCGACTGCACGGCGATGGCGTCCGGCTGACGCTGCACCTGCGCTTCGAACAGGCTCTGGATCGGTTGCTCGACCGGGCAATCAAGCGCCGTCGCGTTGAAATCGTCAAGCACACGCTGCTGCTCATCCGCCGCCAGCAGATTGACCTGCGCCAACACCGCTTGATCATCAATGACCAGCGCCACCAGCAAGCGCTGCAAGTAACCGACAAAACGCCGCACGGTTGATTCGTCGAACAGCGCAGTGGCGTAGCGCAGCGAGCCGCGAACCCCGTGCTCGCTTTCGCCCAGACTCAGCGACAGGTCGAACTTCACAAAATGATTTTCCCCGGCCACGCCTTCCAGCGTGAGACCGTCCAGTGCCAGGGCCGGCGCCACGCTGCTGTCCCAACTCACCAGGGTCTGGAACAACGGTGTGTGGGAAAGGCTGCGCAGCGGCCGGGTGATTTCCACCACGTGTTCAAACGGCAGATCCTGATGCGCCTGCGCGGCCAGCGTCTGCGCTTTGACCCGCGCCAACAACGCTGCCCCCGTCAGATCGCCCGAGGTATCGATGCGCAGCGCCAGGGTGTTGACGAACATGCCGATCAGCCCTTCGATCTCCGCGCGGGTACGGTTGGCCACTGGCGAGCCGATGATCACATCGGACTGTCCGGACAGGCGAGTCAGCAACATCGCCCAGGCGCTCATGATCACCATGTACGGCGTCACGGCGTGACGCTGACACAGCGTCTTGAGACCGGCGCTGGTCTGCTCGTCCAGCACGATCTCGACACTGCCGCCGTGGTGATCCTGTTGCGCCGGACGCGGACGGTCGGTCGGCAGACTCAACAAGGCCGGCGCGCCCGCCAGCGTCTGCTGCCAGTAATCACTCTGGCGCTGCAACACCTCGCCGCTCAGCCAGCGCCGTTGCCATACCGCGTAGTCGGTGTATTGCAAGGCCAGCGGCGGCAGCGGATCGTCCTCGCCACGGCTGAACGCCTGATACAGCGCCATCAGTTCGCGGGTCAGCACGCCCATCGACCAGCCGTCGGAGATGATGTGGTGCATCGTCAGCAACAGCACATGGTGCTCATCGGCCAGTTGCACCAGTCGTCCGCGAATCAACGGACCGTCCTGCAGATTGAACGGTCCGCGCGCTTCAGTTTCGATCAGCGCGCGCAAGGTCTCATCGGTCTGCGGCTGTTGCCGCCAGTCTTCCGCAATCAGCGGCAGGCCACTGTCGACAGGGGCAATCAGCACCTGCGCTTGATCGTTCAATTGCGCGAAACGGCTGCGCAGGGTTTCGTGCCGCTCGACGATCCGCGCCAATGCCCGTTGCAGGGCCACGGCGTCAAGTCGACCCCGCAGGTGCAGGCCCAAAGGAATGTTGTAGGCAGTATTGCCGCCGTCCATCTGCGCCAGGAACCACAAGCGCTGCTGGGCGAACGACAACGGCAGCGCCTGATCGCGCGGCGCCGGCAGAATCGCCGGCAAGCTGCTGCGTTCGGCCTGACTTAACACCTCGGCGACCGCCGCCAGTTCCGGGTTGGCAAACAGATCGGCCAGCGCCAGCTCCACGCCCAATTGCTCTCGCACCTGGGACAGCATGCGCATGGCCAGCAATGAATGGCCGCCGAGTTCGAAGAAATTGTCGTGGCGGCCGACCTGTTCGACCTGCAACACCTCGGCCCAGACCTGTGCGAGGCTGATTTCCAGTGAATTGGCCGGCGCCTCGTAGACCCGACTGAGCAGTGCCTCCGGTGTCGGTGCCGGCAGCGCCTTGCGGTCGACCTTGCCGTTGTTGTTCAGTGGTAATACATCGAGTTGCACCCACGCAGAGGGCACCATGTATTCCGGCAGTCGTGCGTGCAACTGAGCGTGCAGTTCAGCGCTGTCCAAGACGCCATCGTGCGCCGTGTAATAAGCCACCAGACGCGTAGCGTCCTGAGCGTCGCGACGCGCCAGCACCACAGCTTCCCTGATCCCCGGGCAATTCAGCAGACGATTTTCGATTTCCCCCAGCTCGATGCGGAAACCACGAATCTTCACCTGATCGTCGTTGCGACCGATGCAATCGAGTTGTCCCGACGCCAGCCAGCGCGCGAGGTCACCGGTGCGATAAAGCAACGCGCCCGGCATCTCGCTGAACGGATCGCAGAGGAATTTCTCGGCAGTCAGATCTGGCCGGTTCAGATAACCCAGCGCCACGCCCTGCCCGCCGATGTACACCTCGCCGGTGACGCCCATCGGCACCGGTTGCTGATACGCGTCGAGCACGTAAACCTGCGTGTTAGCGATCGGCCCGCCAATCGGCACGCTCTCGGCGTTTTCCGCCACTTCGCGCACTTCAAAGGTTGTGGCGTAGGTGGTGGTTTCGGTCGGACCGTAGCAGTGCACGATGCGCAATGCCGGGGCCTCGGCCAACAGGCGACGGAACGCCGCTGGATCACCACGTTCACCGCCGCACAGGAGGATGCGCAAACCTTTGAGCGCCTGCGGAATCAGTTGCACGTATTGATTGAACAGCGCGGTGGTGACGAACAGGATCGTCGCGCCACTGGTGTTCAGTTCACGGCCGAAGGCATTCGGATCGAGCAAGGTTTGATGGTCGATGATCACCACACGACCGCCATTGAGCAGCGGCCCCCAGATGTCCATGGTGCTCGCATCGAACGCCGGGTTCGAAGCGAAGACCACACGATCCTGTGCATTGAAATCGGCGTAACCGTTGTTGAGCACCAAGCGGCCGATGCCGCGGTGCGGCACCATCACTCCTTTCGGCGTGCCGGTAGAGCCGGAGGTGTACATGATGTACGCCAGCGCCTCGGAAGACTGCACAAGGTTCGGGTTATGCGTCGGCTGGCCGTTGAGGGTCAGCGTGTCCAGATCGATGCGCGGTGCGACGTAGTCGATGACTTCGCTGCTGAGGGTCAGCAGCGCCACCGCTCGGCAATCCTCGACCATGAACGCCTGGCGCTCGCCAGGTGCATTGATGTCCAGCGGCACATAGGCCGCCGCGCATTTGGCAACAGCCAGTTGCGCCACCAGCAACTCCAGCGAACGTGGCAGCAGGATCGCCACGTGGTCACCCGGCTGCACGCCGTGAGCGATCAGGTGATGGGCCAGGCGGTTGGCTTGGGCGTTCAGCTCAAAGTAGCTCAGTGAATGTGCGCCATGCACCGCTGCCACAGCTTTGGGATGCGCCGCAGCCTGCTGTTGGAAAATGCCGTGCACGGTCAGCGTTTGCGGGTAGTCACGCGCAGTGGCGTTGAAGTCGTGCAGCAAGTGCTGAAGCTCGTCCGTCGCCAGCAGCGGCACCTGCTCCAGTACCGTTTGCTCACCGCTGATCATCGCTTCGAGCAGACGCTCGAAGTAGCCGATATAGCGCTCGATCGTCAGCGCATCGAACAGCGCCGTGGCGTAGTTCAGCGAGCCGCGAATCACTCCGTTGACCTCGCCCAGTGTCAGCGTCAGGTCAAACTTGGCGACCTCGCCCGGCACGGCGACGCCCTCCAGTGTCAGCTCGCCCAGCGCCAGTTGCGGGCCGACGCTGCCGTCCCAGCTCAGCGTGGTCTGGAACAGTGGGCTATGAGCCAGACTGCGCACCGGCCGGGTGATTTCCACCACCTGCTCGAACGGCAGGTCCTGGTGCGCCTGCGCCTCGAGTGTCCGCGCCTTGACCCGCGCCAGCAGCGCTCCGACGCTCGGCGCGCCCGAGGTGTCGATGCGCACGGCGAGCGTATTGACGAACATGCCAATCAAGCCTTCGACTTCAGCGCGGCTGCGGTTGGCCACCGGCGCGCCGATCACCACATCGGTTTGCCCGGACAGTCGACTCATCAGCAACGCCCAGGCGCTCATCAGGGTCATGAACAGGGTCACGCCGTGACGTTGGCTCAAGGCCTTGAGCGCCGCACTCAAACGCTGGTCCAGCAGCACTTCGACGTTGCCACCGGTGTAATCCTGTTGTGCCGGTCGCGGGCGATCGGTGGGCAGCGTCAACAAGGCCGGCGCACCTTCGAGGGTTTGCTGCCAGTACTCGCTTTGCCGCTGCAGCACCTCTCCGCTGAGCCAACGCCGTTGCCACACGGCATAGTCGCCGTATTGCAACGTCAGGACTGGCAACGGGTCAGGCTGTCCCTGGCTGAACGCTTGATACAACGCCATCAATTCAGCCGTCAGCACGCCCATCGACCAGCCGTCAGCGACAATGTGATGCACGGTCAACAGCAACACATGATGATCGTCGGCCAAGCGCACCAACCGTCCACGAATCAGCGAATCATTCTGCAGATCAAACGCTGTCGAGGCTTCCTGCGCCATTAATATTTGCAAGGTGTGCTCGGCCTGCGGCTGTTGGCGCAGATCTTCTACGCGCAGCAGCCAACCGTTATCGACCGGGGCAATCGACACCTGTGCGCTGTCGTCGAGGCGGATGAAACGGCTGCGCAGGGTTTCGTGGCGGGCGACGATCCGCGCCAGCGCCGATTGCAGGGCATCGACGTCGAGGTGGCCGCGCAGGCGCAGGCCGAGAGGAATGTTGTACGCCGAGTTGCCACCCGCCATTTGCGCGAGGAACCACAGACGTTGCTGGGCGAAAGACATCGGCAGCGCCTGATCACGCGGTGCCGGCACGATCTCCGGTAACGCGCTGCGCCCGGCACGATTCAATACTTCAGCGACTGCGCTCAGTTGCGCATCGGCAAACAGATCACTCAACGCCAGTTCGACGCCGAGGCGCTGACGGATCAGCGAGACCATGCGCATCGCCAACAGCGAATGGCCGCCGAGTTCGAAGAAGTGATCGCGACGGCCGACCTGCTCGACTTGCAGCACCTCGGCCCAGATCTGCGCCAGGGCGATTTCCAGCTCGCCTTGGGGCACCGCATATTCGCGGGTCGGCAGCGCGGCCAGATCAGGTTTCGGCAACGCCTTGCGGTCAACCTTGCCATTGGCAGTCAGCGGCAAAGCCTCAAGCCGGACAAACGCGGCCGGCACCATGTAGTCCGGCAACTGCGTCAGCAGCTGTGCGCGCAACTCGCCCAGCGCCAGCGGCTCAGCCCCCGCCTGTTCGGTGAAATAGGCCACCAGCCGCGGCTGGCCGGGTTGGTCCTCGCGGGCCAGCAGCAACGCTTCGTTGACACCGGGAAGCTGATTGAGGCGGGTTTCGATTTCACCGAGTTCAATGCGCATGCCGCGAATTTTTACCTGGTCGTCGTTACGCCCCAGATACTCAAGCGAGCCGTCGTCGCGCCAGCGGGCAAGGTCACCGGTGCGGTACATACGCGCATTCGGCGTGCGGCTGAACGGGTCGTGCAGGAAGCGCTCGGCGGTCAGGTCGGCGCGGTTCAGATAACCCCGGGCCACACCGGCCCCGCCCACGTACAACTCACCCATGACGCCCATCGGCACCGGCCGTTGCTGCTCATCGAGCAGGTAAACCGCCGCGTTCGCCACCGGTTTGCCGATGTGCAACGCCTCACCGACTTCAATGCGGCCCGACGTGGCGACCACAGTGGCCTCGGTCGGGCCGTAGTTGTTGATCACCGCGAAGCGCTGGTCGCGGCTGAACTGACGCAAGCGATCGCCACCGATCAGCAGGGTGTGCAAGGTCGGATGATCAAGGTTTTGACTGAATGCGTACTCAGCGACCGGCGTCGGCAAAAAGCTCACATCCAGAGGTTGCGCGCGCCACCAGTCGAGCAAGGCATCGACGTCTTCCGCGCCGTCGTGAGTGGGTGCCAGAAACACGGTCGCGCCCACACACAGGGCCGGCCAGACTTCCCACGCCATCGCATCGAAGCCAAACCCGGCAAGGCTTGAGGTGTGGCTGCCGGCGCGCAGGTTGAATGCCTCACAGTGCCAGTCGACCAGGTTCGACAGCGTCTGATGCTCGACCATGACCCCTTTGGGCAGGCCGGTCGAACCGGAGGTGTAGATCACGTACGCCAGATGCGCAGCGGTCAGGCCCGGCACCGCAGGGTTGTGCTGCGCCTGCGCCGGCCATGCACACAGGTCGACATCGATCACTGGCACGCTCAACAGCGGCAGTCTCTGGTGCAGATCGCTTTGCGTGAGCACCGCGACCGGTGCGCTGTCGCTGAGCAAATAACGGATCCGCTCGGCGGGATGCGCCGGATCGATCGGCACATAACCAGCGCCTGCCTTGAGGATGGCGACCAGCCCGACCAATGTATCCAGCCCCCGGCGGGCGACGATGGCCACACGGTCGTCGGCTTTCACCCCCATGGCGATCAAGTGATGAGCCAGGGCATTGGCCTGTCGATTGAGCTGCAAGTAAGTCAGTGGCTGGCCGGCAAACACCGCTGCAATAGCCTGCGGACGCTCGGCAACCTGCGACTCGAAGCGCTGGGCAATCGTCAGCCCACGCGGGAAAACGGCCTCGGTCGCATTGAAATCCACCAGCAACTGCTGACGTTCTGCCGCCGGCAGGATCGACAACCGGTCAAACCCCGCGTGCGGCTTGTGCTCCAGCGCATCCAGCAAAGTACTCAACGCCCCCTGCATGTACCCGCAAATGCGTTGCGCATCCATGCCAGCCCCGGCCAATACCTTGAGGTGGAAGTCTTCACCGAGATCATCAACGCTGAGGGTCAGGCGATAGTTGGTGTGTTCCTCGGCATCGAGCAATTGCATGCCCTGCCACGCCGCTTGTACCTCGGCGGATATCGGCCCGACCGGAGCGCTGTGACGATAGTTGAGCAGCGTGCTGAACAGCGGCGTACCCGAGGGCATGGCGCTGCACTGTTGCACCTGCGCCAGTTGCGCATGTTCATGGGCCAGCAACTGACTCAGGCGTTCATGGGTAGCCAGCGCCGCCCCTTTGACGCTGTGTGCACTGAGTTCAATGCACAGCGGCAAGGTGTTGATGAACACACCGAGCGCGCGCTCCGACCCTTCACCGCCCTGCAATCTGCCCAGTAAAACCGTGCCGAACACCACGGTTTCGCGCCCGGACAATTGCCCCAACACCTGTGCCCAGGCGAGGTGCATCAGGCTGGCAGCGCTGACACCCAAACGCCGGGCCTGCTGACGTACGCTGTGGCTCAGCGCGCTTTCCAAGTCCAGTTGCGCCTCTTGTGCGGGGCCGTCGCTGGCCAGATTGTGCCCGTAGGGCAAGGTCGGCTCATCAACAGCGCCGAGCATCTCGCCGAAGAAACTGGCGTGCTCGTGCTCGGTCAGGCCGCAACGGGTGTGCGCCACGTAATTGCGGTACGGCACAGGCTCGCTCAGTTGTCCGGCGTTGCCGAGCAGAAACGCCTGCATCTCGTGCTGCAACACCTCCAGCGCCACGTGATCCATCACCAGGTGATGGAACAGCAGCAACGCCACGATGCGTTGATGGGGCTCATCGCGGCTGTACACCACGCGCATCAGCGGCGCCTCGGTGACGGGCATGCGGTAGTTATCGATGGTGAAGCGGCGCCGCAACTGGCTCAGCGCATCACCCGCTTCGCCGTCCAGCTGCAATGCCTCGCAGCTCAGCGAAGCCTCACGCCAGACCACTTGCACCGGCTCTTCCAGCCCCTCCCAGAACAGCGAAGTGCGCAGAATGTCATGGCGTTCGATCACCCGTTGCAGTGCATCGGTGAATACCTGCAAACGCTGTTCGTCAGCAAAGGCAAACTGCGCCTGCAGCACATACGGATCGCCCTGCGCGGCCGACAGGTGATGGAACAGGATGCCGGTCTGCAACGGCGCCAGCGGGTAGATGTCCTGCACGTTGCGCGCACCGCCGGGGACACTCGCGACGATGCGGTCAATCGTCGTTTGGTCCAGCGCCACCAGTGGCAACAAATCAGGCGTGATGCGCGTGCAGTCCGCCGGAACAAGATTCGCCGGCACCGCCGCATCGGGTTCGCCGCCCACTGCCGCAGCGAGCGCGGCCAATGTCGGCTGGCCAAAGAGCACACGAATATCCGCCGACAGACCGGCCCGACGCATGCGCGCCACCAGATTGACCGCCATCAACGAGTGGCCGCCCAGTTCGAAGAAATGATCAAAGCGCCCTACTCGCTCGACCTTCAGCAGCTCGGCCCAGAGACCGGCTATGACGGTTTCGACTTCACCGATCGGGGCTTCGTACTCGCGGGTCAGTAGCGCCGACTGGTCGGGAGCCGGCAAGGCCTGGCGATCCAGTTTACCGTTGGGACTCAGCGGCAAGGCCTGCACATGCACAAACACGGCAGGCACCATGTAATCCGGCAGATGTGTGAGTAATTGACTGCGTAGCTGATCTGTTTCCAGTAGCTCGCCGCTGTAATACGCCACCAGCCGCTGATCGCCCGGCACGTCCTCACGGGCCAGCACGGTCGCTTCGCGCACGCCGTCGACCTGCGCCAGATGCGCCTGAATCTCGCCCAGTTCGATGCGCAAACCACGGATTTTGACCTGATCGTCGTTGCGCCCCAGGTACTCGATGTTGCCATCGGCGAGATAGCGTGCGACGTCGCCGGTGCGGTACATACGCGCGCCAGGCTGATCACTGAACGGATCGTCGAGGAAGCGTTCGGCCGTCAGCTCAGGCCGATTCAGATAACCCCGCGTCACTTGCACGCCACCCAGATACATCTCGCCGACCACACCCAGCGGCGTCGGTTGCTGGTGAGCGTCAAGGATATACACGCGGGTATTGCACAGCGGTTTGCCAATCGGTGGCGCGCCTTGCGGTACCGGCGAATGAGGTTCCAGCGTCCACACGGTGCTGTCGACGGTGGCTTCGGTCGGACCATAAACGTTGTGCAGGCGCACCTGCGGCAGACGCTCGCGGAGGCTGCGCACCAACGCAGCCGTCAGCTCACCGCCGCCACAGAACACATCGGTCAGGCTGCTGCACTCGCCCACATCTTCCACTTCAAGAAATTGTTGCAACAGCGCCGGTACGAACTGGATGACATTGACCTGTTGCTCACGAATGAGCTGCACCAGCGCGGCCGGATCGCGGTGGTCGTCCGGGCCTGCGAGAACCAGACGCATGCCGCAGCTCAACGGCCAGAACAGCTCCCACACCGAGGCGTCGAAACTGAACGGGGTTTTCTGCAGCAGCGCGGCGCCGGTTGAAAGTGGGCATAGGCTGGCGCTCCAGTGCAGCAGATTGCCCAGGTTGCGGTGCTCGACCATCACGCCTTTCGGCTTGCCGGTGGAGCCGGAGGTGTAAATCACATAGGCCAGATTTGCCGCGCTCAGGCCTGGCACCTGCGGATTGCTCTGCGCAAGGTCTTGCCAGTTGCACTCGTCGAAATCGACCCGCACGCCGGCCCACTCGCCGATCAGCGCACGCGTCGGCGCATGCACCAGCACCGTCACGGGTGCGCTGTCCTCAAGCATGTAGGCCAGACGTTCGGCGGGATAACCCGGATCGAGCGGCACGTATGCGCCGCCGGCCTTGAGAATCGCCAGCAGACCGACCAGCAATTGCGGCCCGCGCTCGACGCAGATCGCCACCCGCGCATCACTGTCCACACCGCACTGGCGCAGGTGATGGGCGAGCTGGTTGGCGCGACGGTTCAACTCGGCGTAACTCAAACGCAACTCACCGGCCACCACGGCATCCGCGTCTGGCGTGCGCAACACCTGCGTCTCGAAGCGGCCATGAACGGTCTGCTCAAGATCGTGGGTGACAGCGGTGGCGTTCAGATCAACCAGCAGGTGCTGACGCTCGTCGTCGGCCAACAACGTCACCTGCTCCAACACCGCTTGATCATTGCTGACCATCGCCTGCAACAGGCGCCGGAAGTAGCCGACGTAACGTTGAATGGTCGACTCATCGAACAAGGCAACGGCGTACTCCAACACACCGCGAATCCCGTCCGGCGCCTCTGCCAGCGTCAGTGACAGGTCGAATTTGGCAAAGTGGCTGGGTTCGGCAACGCTTTGCAGCGTCAGCTCGCCCAGACTCAGGTTGGCACCATGGCCGCTGTCCCAACTGAACATGGCCTGGAACAACGGGCTGTGCGCCATGCTTCGCGCAGGCCGGGTGATTTCCACCACCTGTTCGAACGGCAGATCCTGATGCGCCTGGGCTTGCAGTGTTCGCGCTTTGACCTGCGCCAGCAGCGCTTCGCTGCTCAACGCGCCCGAAGTATCGATACGCAGGGCCAGAGTATTGACGAACATGCCGATCAGGCCTTCGATCTCGGCCCGCGTGCGATTGGCCACCGGCGAACCGATGACCACTTCGGCTTGCCCGGACAAACGACTCAACAGGCTCGCCCAGGCACCGAGCATAAGCATGTACATGGTCACGCCGTGACGCTGGGCCAAGGCCTTGAGCCCGGCGCTCAGGCGTTCGTCGAGCACCACCTCGACGGTGCTGCCGGCGTAATCCTGCTGTGCCGGGCGCACACGGTCAGTCGGCAGCGTCAACAGCGCCGGAGCGCCCGCCAGCGTCTGCTGCCAGTATTCGCTCTGGCGCTGCAACACCTCGCCACTGAGCCAGCGCCGCTGCCACACCGCGTAATCGCTGTATTGCAGGGTCAGCGGCGGCAGTGGATCCGGCTGGCCATGGCTGAACGCCTGATACAACGCCATCAGTTCACGGGTCAGCACGCCCATCGACCAGCCATCGGAGATGATGTGGTGCAGGGTCAACAACAGCACATGATGATCGTCGGCCAGCCGCACCAGGCGTCCGCGAATCAGCGCGTCATCCTGCAAATCGAACGGCCCGGACGCTTCGCCCTGAATCAGCGCCTGCAAGGCTTGCTCGGGTTGCGGATGTTGGCGCAGGTCTTCGACGCGCAGCAACAGGCCGCTGTCGACCGGGGCAATCAGCACCTGTGCCTGATCATTGAACTGGGCGAAACGGCTGCGCAGGGTTTCATGACGGGCAACGATCCGCGCCAGTGCACGCTGAAGCGCAGCGTCGTCGAGGCGGCCACGCAAACGCAGGGCCACGGGAATGTTGTACGCGGTGTTGGCGCCTTCCATTTGCGCCAGAAACCACAGGCGTTGCTGGGCGAACGACAGCGGCAAGGCGCCGTCACGCGGCACCGGCACAATCTCCGGTTGCGTGCAGCGCCCGGCCGCACTCAGTACCGCCGCGACCGCCGCCAGTTCGGCGTTGGCGAACAGTTCAGTCAGTGCCAGTTCGACGCCGAGCCGTTGCCGCACTTGCGAAACCATGCGCATCGCCAGCAGCGAATGGCCGCCGAGTTCGAAAAAGTGATCCTGACGCCCGACCCGCTCGACCTGCAGCACCTCGGCCCAGATCTGCGCCAGCGCGTTTTCCACCTCGCCTTCGGGCGCCGCGTATTCGCGGGTGAACAACGCCGACAGCTCCGGCGCCGGCAAGGCTTTGCGGTCGACCTTGCCATTGGCGGTCAACGGCAACGCGGCGAGTTTGACGAACGCCACCGGCACCATGTACTCCGGCAAGCGGCTCAATAATTGCGCACGCAGCTCGCCGACCGGCAGCGTTTCGACCTGCGCCTGCTCGGTGAAGTACGCCACCAGGCGCGGCTGGCCGGGTTGGTCTTCACGGGCCAGCAGCACGGCTTCCTGAATCCCCGGCAACTGATTGAGGCAGGTTTCGATTTCGCCCAGTTCGATGCGCACGCCACGGATTTTCACCTGATCGTCGTTGCGCCCCAGGTACTCGAGCGTACCGTCTTCGCGCCAGCGTGCGAGGTCACCAGTGCGGTACATGCGCGCGTTCGGCAAACGGCTGAACGGGTCACGCAGAAAGCGCTCGGCAGTCATTTGCGGGCGGTTCAAATAGCCACGGGCGACGCCGGCACCGCCGACGTACAACTCGCCCGCCACGCCCATCGGCACCGGGCTCTGGTGTTCATCGAGCAAGTACACCGTGGCGTTGCTTACCGGTTTACCGATGTGCAACGCGTCGCCGCTGTCGACTCGACCCGATGTTGCGACCACCGTGGCCTCCGTCGGACCATAGTTGTTGATCACGTCGAAATGCTGGTTGCGATTGAACTGGCGCAAGCGGTCGCCGCCGATCAGCAGCGTGCGCAGGGTCGGGTGTTCGAGGTTCTGGCTGAAAGCGTATTCGGCCACCGGCGTCGGCAGAAAACTCACGTCCAGCGGTTGTGCGCACCACCACGCCAGCAGCGCATCGATGTCTTCGTTGCCATCGTGGTTCGGCGCCAGGTGCAAGGTCGCACCTGCGCACAGGGCCGGCCAGACTTCCCAGGCCATCGCGTCGAACCCGAAACCGGCGAGGCTTGAGGTGTGGCGACCGGCACACAGGTCGAAGGCCGTGCAGTGCCAATCGACCAGATTGTTCAGGGTCTGATGCTCGACCATCACGCCTTTGGGCAGGCCGGTGGAGCCGGAGGTGTAGATCACATACGCGAGGTGTGAAGCGGTCAGGCCCGGCACCTGCGGGTCGAAGGTGCAGGTCAGTGTCCAGGTACAACGGTCGAGGTCGATCACCGGTACGTCCAGCGCCGGCAAGCGCGCACGCAGATCGGTTTGGGTGAGGACCAAAACCGGAGTGCTGTCGCTGAGCAGATAGTGCAAGCGCTCGGCAGGGTGCGCCGGATCGACCGGCACGTAAGCGGCGCCGGCCTTGAGAATGGCGACCAGCCCGATCAGCGTATCGAGACCGCGGCGGGCGACGATGGCCACCCGATCATCGGGTTTTACACCGCGCTCGATCAGATGATGCGCCAGGGCATTGGCGTGACGGTTGAGCTCGGCGTAGGTCAATTGCGCATCGGCAAACACTGCCGCCAGCGCTTCCGGCCGCTGCGCAACTTGAGCTTCAAAGCGTTGTTGCAGGGGCTGGGTCGGCGGGAAATTCATGTGCGTAGCGTTGAAGCCGACCAGCACTTGCTCAAGCTCCACGGCCGGCAGAACCGACAGTTGATTGACCGGCGTTTGCGGCGCCTGCTCGAGTGCCAGCAGCAGGTTTTCCAGTGCACAGTGCATGTAGGCGCAGATCCGCTGCGGGTCGATCTGCGTGCTCGCCAGCAACGTCAGACTGAACGCGTCGCCGAGGTCATCGACGCTCAGGGTCAGCGGATAGTTGGTACGTTCCTCGGAGTGCAGGGTGGCAATGCCCTCCCACGCCGCCAGCGTTTCAGCGCTGGCCGTGGTGACGTTGTGGCTGTGGCGATAATTGAGCAGCGTGCTGAACAGCGGCGTCGGCGCGACCACGTTGCTGCAGCGCTGGGCCAGGGCCAGCGGCGCGTATTCATGGCGCATCAGCGTGGTCAGCCGCGCGTGGGTGGCGTTGACGGCGGCGCGCACATCAGCGCTGTCGACATTCACCCGCAACGGCAAGGTGTTGATGAAAATTCCCAGCGCCCGGTCGACCGCCTCGGCGCCTTGCATGCGCCCCATCAGCACCGTGCCGAACACCACGTGTTGCTTGCCGGTCAACGCGGCCAACACCTGCGCCCAACCGAGGTGAAACAGGCTCGCGGCACTGACCCCGAGCTGGCGTGCCTGGGCGCGCAAACGCTGGCCCAACAGCGGTTCGATCGGCTGGCTCAGTTCGCCAATTTCGCTGCCGTCACCCTGCACATCCTGCAAACCGTACGGCAACGTCGGCTCGTCGATGTCGCTGAGCATCTCGCGGAAAAACCCCTCATGCTCGGCTTCGCTGACACCCAGCCGCGCCTGTGCCACATAATTGCGAAACGGCACCGGCCGCCCCAACAACTCGCGCTGCCCGCTGAGGCAGGCGCGCATTTCATGCCGCACCACGTCGAGGGCCGAGTGGTCGAGAGCCATGTGATGGAACAGCAGCGTCGCAATCACCCGTTGCCCGGCGTCATCCCAGGCATGGGCCAGACGCATGAGCGGCGCGCGGCTGACGTCGAGGCGAAAGTGTCGGGCGTCGAACCGCTGGTGCAGGTACGCCAGCACGTCGCTGTCGGCGTCAGGGACGATGACCTCTTCCACTGGCAGCTCGGCGCGGCGCCAGACCACCTGCACCGGGGCATCCAGGCCCTGCCAGTGCACAGAGGTGCGGAGGATGTCATGGCGATCGATCACCGTTTGCAACGCTTGCGCGAACGCCTGAAAGCGTTCGCGGCTGGCAAAGGCGAATTGTGACGGCATCACATACGGATCGCCTTCGCCGCCACTGACGTGGTGATAAAGAATGCCTTCCTGCAACGGCGCCAGCGGGTAGATGTCCTGGACATTCGCCGCGCCGCCAGGCACTTGCGCCACGAGGTGGTCGATGCTGGTCTGATCCAGTTCGACCAGGGTCAGCATCGACGGGTTGATCTGCGTGGCGTCGGCTGCGATGCCGTTGGCTGGCACCTCGACCTGACCGGCCTTGGTCGCCGAGTAGTGCCCGGCCTTGATCAGTTCGATCAGCGCCGGTTTGTGTTCGCGTAGCGCAGCCAGCAGCGCCGGATCGCTCAACGCCTGTTTGTTGCCGTTCACCCGCAGCTGATCATCGGTGACCGCCAGTTGGATGTCTTTAGCCTTCAATGTGGCCAACAGTTCGATCACGTTCACAGGACGATCTCCATTCTTTCCGTAATTGCGGCGTAGCCGGCCAGGGTCGGATGTTCGAACAGCGACCTGACATCAGCTTCCATGCCTTCCTGACGCAACCGGCCGATCAGACTGACCGCCAGCAGCGAGTGACCACCCAACTCAAAGAAATGGTCCTGACGCCCTACCCGCTCGACGTTGAGCAGTTCCGCCCAGAGCCGTGCCAGGGTGATTTCGACTTCGCCGACCGGGGCTTCGTACTCGCGTGTTTTCAGCGATTGCTGATCCGGTGCCGGCAAGGCCTTGCGGTCGAGTTTGCCGTTCGGGCTCAGCGGCAAACGATCGAGATGCACGAACACCGCAGGCACCATGTAATCCGGCAAATGCTCGAGCAGTTGACTGCGCAGCAGGTCGATTTCCAGCCGCTCGCCGGTGTAATACGCGACCAGACGTTTGTCGCCGGGCGCGTCTTCCCGGGCCAGCACCACGGCTTCCTGCACACCCTGGATCTGGGTCAGGCGCGCCTGAATTTCGCCCAATTCGATGCGCAAGCCACGGATCTTCACCTGATCATCGTTACGCCCCAGGTATTCGATATTGCCGTCCGGCCGATAGCGCGCGACGTCACCGGTGCGGTACATGCGCCCGTGCGGATGAAACGGATCCTCGAGGAAGCGTTCGGCCGTCAGTTGCGGCCGGTTCAGATAACCGCGCGCCACCTGCACACCGGCGATGTACAGCTCGCCGATCACGCCTTGCGGCACCGGTTGCTGCTGCGCATCGAGGATGTACATGCGGGTGTTGGCGATCGGTTTGCCGATTGGCGTGTTGTCCGGGGTCTGCTCGATGGAGCCGGCGCAGGCCCACGCGGTTACGTCGACGGCGGCTTCGGTCGGGCCATACAGGTTGTGCAAACCGCTGCCAGGCAGTTGCAGCTTGAAGCGCCGCACCAGACTGCCCGGCAACGCCTCACCGCTGCACATCACCTGCCGCAGGCTGTCGCAGCGTGTGGTGTCGCTGTTGGCGAGGAACACATCGAGCATCGACGGCACAAAGTGCAGCGTAGTGATGTGTTCGCGCTCGATCACTTCGCTCAGGTAGTGCGGATCCTTGTGCCCGCCGGGCTGCGCCATGACCAGGCGCGCGCCGGTCATCAGCGGCCAGAAGAACTCCCACACCGACACGTCGAAACTGAACGGGGTTTTCTGCAGCACCGAATCGGCAGCGCTCAGGCGATAGGCGTCCTGCATCCATAGCAAACGGTTGACCACCCCGATGTGTTCGTTGACCACGCCTTTCGGCTGGCCGGTCGAGCCGGAGGTGTAGATCACGTAGGCGCTGTGTTGTGGCGTCAGCGCCGGGATTTGCGGATTGTCGGCAGACAACGATTGCCAAGTGTCCTGGTCAAGATCGACCACGGGGGCGGCGATGTCCCCCTGCAACGCGCGAGTCGCCCCGTGCACCAGCACCACGGCCGGCGCGCTGTCCTCGAGCATGTAAGCGAGGCGCTCCGACGGATAGGCCGGGTCCAGCGGCACATACGCGGCGCCGGCCTTGTTGATCGCCAGCAGGCCGATGACCATTTCCAGGCTGCGTTCGACGCAGATCGCCACCCGCGCATCCACTTGCACACCGAGACGGATCAAGTGCTGGGCCAAACGGTTGGCGCGCTCGTTCAACTGCGTGTAGCTCAATGCCTGATCACCGGCGACAACGGCCACAGCCTGCGGCGTGCGCTGCACCTGCGCTTCGAACAGGCCGTGCAGCGTTTGCTGCAAGTCGTAATCGACGACAGTGTCGTTGAGGCCGAACAGCAACGTCTGCCGCTCCTCGTCCGCCAACACCGTCAGGCGATTCAATGCTTGCTGAGGTGTTTGCTCCAACGCTTCAACCAGCACGGTCAGCGCGTTGTGCATGTACTGGCCGAGGCGTGCCGCACCAATGCGCGACGGTGTCATCACTGTCAGTTGGAAGCCGCTGCCCAGATCGTCGACGTTGAGGGTCAACGGGTAATTGGTGCGCTCCTCGCCGGCCAGGGATTCGATGCCCTGCCAGGCCTCACGCTTGGTCTTTTGCTGAGCTTCGCTGTCGCTATGACGGTAATTGAGCATTGCGCTGAACAGTGGTGACGGCGCCGCGACACCGCTGCAACGCTGGGCCAATGCCAGCGACGCATGTTCGTGAGCCAACAACGCACTGAGTCGCGCATGGGTCGCCTTGACCCCGGCGCGCACGGTGGTTTCGTCGACATCCACGCGCAATGGCAAGGTGTTGATGAACATGCCCAGACCGCGATCCGCGCCCGCGCCGCCCTGCATGCGACCCAACAGCACCGTACCGAACACCACCCGCTCCTGACCCGACGTTGCCGCCAGCACCTGTGCCCAAGCGAGATGAAACAGGCTGGCGACGCTGACGCCGAGCAACCGCGCCTGACTGCGCAGACGCTGCGCCACCAAGGCCGGCAGTGGCTGGCAGACTTCCTCGATGTCATTGCCGTCGCCGTGCACATCCTGCAGGCCAAACGGCAATGTCGGTTCGTCAATGTCGCCGAGCATCTCGCGAAAGAACACTTCGTGCTCCTGTTCGCTGACGCCAAGACGAGTCTGCGCAACATAATTGCGGTATGGCACCGCTGCCTCCGGCAACTGCTCACCGCCCTGCAAAATCGCCTGCATTTCTTCACTGACCACCGCCATCGCGGTGTGGTCCATGGCGATGTGGTGGAACAACAGCATGGCAACCACGCGTTGATTGGCCGGATCGAGGGCATACACCAGACGCAGCAGTGGCGCCTGATCCAGGTCCAGACGCCAGTGCCGTGCGTCGAAGCGCCCACGCAACTGATCGATGGCCTCACCCTGCGCAGGCTCCAGCGCCACAGCCTGGACCGGCAGCTCGGCACGGCGCCAGACCACCTGCACTGGCGTCGTCAAGCCTTGCCAGACCACGGAAGTGCGCAAGATGTCGTGGCGCGTCATGACCTGACGCAACGCCGCCGCGAACCCTTGCAATCGCTCGAGGCTGTCGAACGCCAGACACGATTGCAGCAGGTACGGATCGCCCTGCGCGGCGCTGAGGTGGTGATACAGAATCCCTTCCTGCAACGGCGCCAACGGATAAATGTCCTGCACGTTGGCCGCACCGCCCGGAACCGTGGCGACGATACGCTCGATGCTGGCCTGATCCAGTTGCACCAGCGGCAGCATGTCCGGGGTGATGTGCGTGCAGTTGACCGCAATCATGTTCTCCGGCACGACGACCTCGCGGCCGCTGCCCACCGCCGCCGCCAGCGCGGCCAGCGTCGGTTGACTGAACAGCACACGCACATCGGTGCTCAGATCGGCCTGACGCATGCGTTCGATCAGTGTCACCGCCAGCAACGAATGCCCGCCCAGTTCGAAGAAATTGTCGTGACGTCCGACCTGTTCGACGTTGAGGACTTCGGACCAGATCTGCGCCAAGGCGACTTCCACCGCGCCTTGCGGTGCAGCATATTCGCGGCTCAGCCACGCTGTTTGATCCGGCTCTGGCAGGGCCTTGCGGTCGAGTTTGCCGTTGGCGGTCAGCGGCAGTGCTGGCAGGCGCACGTAAGCGGCGGGCACCAGCGCTTGCGGCAACTGCGCTTGCAGATGACGGCGCAAATCCTCGATCTCGACGCTCAGACGTTCGGTAAACCACGCCAGCAACTGCCCGTCGCGCACCAGCACCACGCAATCCTGCACGGCCTCGTGAGCGCTCAACGCCGCTTCGATTTCGCCCGGTTCGATACGCACGCCGCGCAGTTTGACCTGATCATCGTTACGCCCCAGGTATTCGATGTTGCCGTCGGCCAGCCAGCGTGCGAGGTCGCCGGTGCGGTACATGCGCGCCAGCGGTGCGTCGCTGAACGGGTCGTCGAGGAAGCGTTCGGCGCTCAGCTCGGGGCGATGCAGATAACCGCGTGCCACACCGGCACCACCGACATACAACTCAGCGGCGACGCCGACCGGCACTGGACGCTGCTGGTCGTCGAGCAGGTAAATCTTCGCGTTGGCCATCGGCCGACCGATATGCAGCACCTGCCCGGCCTCAACCACCCCGGAGGTGGCAACCACCGTGGCTTCGGTTGGGCCGTAGTTATTGATCACCGCGAAGGTCTGTTCACGCGGGAACTGCCGCAGTTTGTCACCACCGATCAACAGCGTGCGCAAGGTCGGGTGGCCGAGGTCGCGACTGAACGCATATTCGGCGACCGGCGTCGGCAGGAAACTCACCTGCAACGGCTGCGCGCACCACCATGCCAGCAATTCATCCAGGTGCTCGTTGCTCACCGTTTGCGGCGGCAGATGCAGGGTCGCGCCGACACACAGCGCCGGCCAGACTTCCCACGCCATCGCATCGAAACCGAAGCCGGCGACACTCGCCGTGTGGCTGCCGGCGTGCAGGTCAAAAGCGCGGTTGTGCCAGTGCACGAGGTTTTCCAGCGTCGCGTGTTCGACCATCACGCCTTTCGGCTGGCCGGTAGAACCCGAGGTGTAGATCACATAGGCCAGATGCGCCGGGGTCAGCGTCGGTACTCGCGGATTGCTGTCCGGCAGCTGCGCCCAGACACTGCTATCGAGATCGATCACCGGCACGGCACCGAGACAATCACGCGTCGAGGCCTCGGCCAGAACCGCCAACGGAGCGCTGTCCGCAAGCAGGTAAGCAATGCGCTCCGCCGGGTGCGCCGGGTCGACCGGCACATAAGCGGCGCCCGACTTGAGGATCGCCAGCAGCGCCACCAGCATCTGCGGACTGCGCCGCACGCACACGGCGATGCGGTCGTCAGGCTGCACGCCAAGGCTGAGCAGATGGTGGGCCAGACGGTTGGCGCGTTGATTGAGCTGGCCGTAGGTCAACGATTGCCCGCCCTGCACCACGGCCAGCGCATCCGCGCGTTGCGCCGCTTGAGTCTCGACCAGCGCATGAAGGGTTGCGCCACGGGGAAACGCGACAGCACTCCGGTTGAAATCCACCAGCAGTCGCGTCTGCTCCGGCAGCGACAGAATCGGCAGCTGATTGAGTGGCGTCCGGGGCTGCTGCTCCAGCGCTTGCACCAGATGTTCCAGTGCGGTGTGCATGTAGCTGCAGATCCGCTGTGCACCGATCTCGGCGAGCGCCAGCACGTCCAGGGCAAAACCGTCGCCCAGATCATCCACCGACAGGGTCAGCGGATAATTGCTGCGCTCCTCGCCGCCGAGCATGCGCACGCCTTGCCAGATCCCCTGGCCGTCGCGCGGCTGCTGTTCAGCAGCGCTGTGCCGGTAATTGAGCAAGGCGCTGAACAGCGGCGCGGAACCCGACATGCCGCTGCAGCGTTGAGCCAGCGCCAGCGACGCGTGTTCATGAGCGAGCAGAGCCGTCAGCCGTGCGTGAGTGGTTTTCACCCCGGCGCGCACGCTTTCAGCGAGATCGACCCGCAGCGGCAGGGTATTGATAAACACCCCCAACGTGCGGTCGGCACCCTCGCCACCCTGCATGCGCCCCATCAACACGGTGCCGAAGACCACGTCGCGACGCCCGGAGACCACGCCCAGCACCTGCGCCCAGGCCATGTGCATCAGGCTCGCCGGGCTGACGCCCAACTGCCGCGCCTGTTCGCGCAGACGTAGATTGAGCGCGGCATCGAGCGGTTGCAGCGCTTCTTCGATGCCGCGCCCATCGCCCTGAACATCTTGCAGACCGAAGGGCAAGGTCGGCTCGTCGATATCGCCGAGCATGTCGCGGAAGAACGCTTCATGTTCCTGCTCATCGGCGCCCAGGCGGGCCTGCGCCACGTAATTGCGATACGGCATCGGCGGCGTCAGCGTGTCGAGTTGATCGAACATCAACGCGTGCATTTCCCGGCCAATCACGTCCATGGCGGTGTGGTCGAGAATCGAGTGATGGAACAGCACGATGGCGACCACTTGCTGGTGCGACGGATCCTCGGCGTAGACCATGCGGATCAGCGGCGCAGCGCTCAGGTCGAGGCGGTAATGCCGTGCGTCGAAACGCGCGTGCAACTGCTCAAGCATGTTGCCGTCCTGCGGATCCGGCAGCACTTGCTGCACAACCATCTGCGCCACGCGCCAGACCACCTGATGCGGGCTGGGCAAACCTTCCCAGACCACACTGGTGCGCAGAATGTCGTGACGGGCGATGACCTGCTGCAAGTGCTCGGCGAAAGTCTGTAACCGTTCAAGACTGTCGAAGGCCAGACGCGATTGCAGCAGGTACGGATCGCCCTGTTCGGCACTGAGGTGGTGATAAAGAATGCCTTCCTGCAACGGTGCCAGCGGATAGATATCCTGCACATTCGCGGCGCCGCCCGGCACCGTGGCAACGATACGATCGATACTGGTTTGATCCAGCGTGGTCAGGGTCAGCATGTCCGGGGTGATGTGCGTGCAATCGGCCGCAATCAGATTGGCCGGCACTGCGATTTCCCGGCCACTGCCCAAGGCTCGCGCCAGTGCGGCCAGACTCGGCTGGTTGAACAGCACGCGCACATCGGCGCTCAGACCGGCCTGACGCATGCGCTCGATCAGGCTCACCGCCAACAGCGAATGGCCGCCGAGTTCGAAGAAATTGTCGTGACGGCCGATCTGCTCGATGTTGAG
This sequence comes from Pseudomonas sp. rhizo66, assembly GCF_031931925.1. NCBI lineage: Bacteria > Pseudomonadati > Pseudomonadota > Gammaproteobacteria > Pseudomonadales > Pseudomonadaceae > Pseudomonas > Pseudomonas sp. rhizo66. Next base: position 44,598 of record NZ_JAUJWZ010000016.1, on the reverse strand, counting down.
GACGTCGGCCCAGATCTGCGCCAACGCTGTTTCGACCGGACCTTGTGGCGCTTCATATTCACGGCTGAGCCACGCATCCTGATCCGGTTCGGGCAAGGCCTTGCGGTCGAGTTTGCCGTGGGCGGTCAGCGGCAAGCTGTCCAGGCGCACGTAAGCCGCAGGCACCAAAGTATCCGGCAGTCGCGCTTGCAGATGCTGGTGCAAATCGCCGATCTCGACGGATTCGATGGTGGTAAACCAGGCGACCAGACGTCCATCACGCACCAACACCACGCATTCGCGCACCGCGTCGTGAGCGCTCAGCGCTGCTTCGATTTCGCCGAGTTCAATGCGCACGCCGCGCAGTTTCACCTGATCGTCGTTGCGGCCCAGGTATGCGATATTGCCGTCCGCGAGCCAACGCGCGAGGTCGCCAGTGCGGTACATCCGTGCGTGGGGCTCGTCGCTGAACGGGTCGTCGAGAAAGTGCGCAGCGGTCAGTTCCGGGCGATTCAGATAACCGCGCGCAACCCCGGCGCCGCCGACATACAACTCGCCTTGCACGCCAGTCGGCACAGGTTGTTGCTGACGGTCGAGCAGATAAATCCGGGCATTGGCGATCGGCCGGCCGATGTGCAGAACTTGCCCAGTCTCGACGCGCCCGGACGTCGCCACCACCGTGGCTTCGGTCGGGCCGTAGTTATTGATCACGTCAAACGCCTGATCACGCGGCAACTGGCGCAACTTGTCGCCACCGATCAGCAATGTGCGCAGGGTCGGATGACCCAGTTCACGGCTGAAGGCGTATTCCGCCACCGGGGTCGGCAGGAAACTCACCTGCAACGGCTGCCCACGCCACCACTCGAGCAGTTCATCGAGATGTTCATTGCCGATCGCGGGCGGTGGCAGATGCACGGTCGCGCCGACGCACAGCGCCGGCCAGACTTCCCAGGCCATGGCATCGAAACCGCAACCGGCGACGCTGGCGGTGTGGCTGCCGGCCTGCAGATCGAAAGCTTCGGCATGCCAGTGCACGAGGTTTTCCAGGGTGCGGTGCTCGACCATCACGCCTTTCGGTTGCCCGGTGGAACCGGAGGTGTAAATCACGTAGGCCAGATTCGCCGGGGTCAACCTCGACAACACTGGGTTGGTGTCAGGTAAGTGCTGCCAGTCGCTGGCGTCCAGATCGATCACCGGCACAACGCCAAGCAGCTCGCGCGTCGACGCTTGCGCGAGCACGGCGATCGGTTCGCTGTCGTGCAACAGGTAGGCGATGCGCTCTGCCGGGTAATCCGGATCGATCGGCACGTAACCGGCACCGGCCTTGAGAATCGCCAGCAGCGCAACGAGCATGTCCGGGCCACGACGCAGGCACAGCGCAACACGGTCGTCGACCTGCACGCCGAGGCCGAGCAAGTGATGGGCCAGGCGATTGGCGCGCTGATTCAGTTCGCCATAGCTGAGCGGTTGCTCGCCCTGCACCACCGCCAGCGCCTCGGGCTGCGCGGCCACTTGCGCTTCGAACAGGCGCGGCACGGTCTGCGCCGGCGGGTATTCACGACCGCTGATGTTGAAGCCGACCAGCACTCGCTGCCGCTCGCTCGGCGAGACAATCGACAGCTGCTGCAACGGCGCCGTCGGCGTGTACTCCAGTGCCGTGACCAGACTGTGCAACGCGGTTTGCAAGAAATCGCAGACCCGCGCGCCATCCACCTGTGGCACGGCTTGCACACTCAAGCGGAAACCTTCGCCGAGGTCGTCAACGCTGACCACCAACGGATAATTGCTGCGCTCGCGGGAGCTGAGAATCTGCACGCCGTCCCACGCTACAGCGGCCGACTCCGGCGCACTGTGGCGATAATTGAGCAAGGTGCTGAACAGCGCCTGCGCACCACCGACACCACTGCAACGCTGGGCCAGTGCCAGCGAGGCTTGCTCGTGGCCGAGCAACTGCGCCAGCCGCGCATGGGTGCCCCGCACGCCGCTCTCTACCGAATCCGCCCCGACACTGACGCGCAGCGGCAAGGTGTTGATGAACATGCCCAGCGCCCGGTCTGCGCCCTCTCCGCCCTGCATTCGGCCAAGCAGCACTGTGCCGAACACCACGTCCTGCTGGCCGGACACCTGCGCCAGCACCTGAGCCCAGGCCTGATGCACCAGACTGGCGACGCTGACACCGAGCCGCCGCGCCTGCTCACGCAGACGTTGACCGAGGCCGGCATCCAGTTCGCAATGACTGTCGAGAATGTCGCTGCCGTCGCCGTGCACGTCCTGCAGACCGAAGGCCACGGTCGGCTCGTCGATATCGCCAAGCATCTCGCGGAAGAACGCCTCATGGGCCTGATCATCAACGCCGAGTCGCGCCTGCGCGACAAAATGGCGGTACTGCACCGGCGGCGGCAGATCGCTGCTACGGTCGAGCATGACGTCATTCATTTCCGCGACCAGCACGTCCAGTGCGGTGTGGTCGAGGACGATATGGTGCATCAGGAGAATGCCGATCCAGCGGTTGTGCGGCTGATCTTCGGTGTAGACAAAGCGCATCAGCGGCGCGCGATTGAGGCCCAGGCGATAGTGGCGCGGATCGAAACGCGCCTGCATCTGTTCCAGCACATCGCCATCGAGTTCGTCGGCATCGACACGTTCCAGCGCCAGCGGCGCCTCGCGCCAGACCACTTGCACCGCTTCTTCCAACCCTTCCCAGACGATGCCGGTGCGCAGGATGTCATGACGTTTGATCACACCGTTCAAGGCTCGAACGAAGGTTTTGATCTGTGCCAGACCGTCGAAGGCGAATTGCGCTTGCAACACATACGGATCACCGTCAGCGGTGGCCAGATGGTGATAGAGAATCCCCGCCTGCAACGGCGCCAGGCCGTAGATGTCCTGCACGTTGGCGATGCCGCCCGGCACGCTGGCAACAACGCGGTCGATTGCGGCTTGATCGAGACGGGCCAGCGGCAGCATGGCCGGAGTGATGCGCGTGCAACCCGGCTCGATCAGGTTGTCTGGAACGACGATGCCGCGTTCGCTGCTCAGGGTCGCCGCCAGCGCTGCCACGCTCGGCTGACCGAACAGCACGCGCACATCACAGTGCAGATCCTGTTGGCGCATGCGTTCGATCAGCTTCACCGCCAGCAGCGAATGACCGCCGAGTTCGAAGAAATTGTCGTGGCGACCGACCTGCTCGACACCCAGCAACGTCTGCCAGAGACCGGCGATCAGATTTTCCACGGCACCGACCGGCGCTTCGAAACCGCGCCGGGCAAACGCTTCGCTGTCCGGCGCCGGCAAGGCTTTGCGGTCGAGTTTGCCGTTGGCGGTCAGCGGGAAAGTCTCGAGACGCACGAAGGCGCTCGGCACCATGTACTCAGCCAGCGAAACCAGCAGTTGATCGCGCAACTGCGCCACATCCGGCGCGGCGCCTTCGTCGGCCAGCCAGTAGGCGACCAGCCGCTGATCACCGGGGCTGTCCTCACGGGCGATGACCACGGCTTCACGCACGCCTGCGCAACCAGACAAGCGCGCTTCGATCTCGCCCAGCTCAATGCGGAAACCGCGAATCTTCACTTGGTCGTCGTTGCGTCCCAGGTATTCGAGGCTGCCATCGGCGGCCCAGCGCGCAAGGTCACCGGTTTTATACAAACGCGCCTGGGCGTTTTCGCTGAACGGATCATTGATAAAACGCTCGGCAGTCAGTGCTTCGCGATTCAGATAACCGCGCGCCACACCCGCGCCACCGACGTACAACTCGCCAATCACACCGACGGGAACCGGTTCACGCTGCGCATCGAGGACATACAGCTGCAGGTCGGGAATGCGCACGCCAATCGGGCTGACGCCGAGCAACTGCGCGTCGGCGGCTTGCAGCGGTCGATAGGTCACGTGCACGGTGGTTTCGGTGATGCCGTACATGTTCACCAGCCGCGTTCCGGCATTGCCGACCCGCGCATACCAAGGCTTGAGCAAGCCCGGCTCCAGCGCTTCGCCGCCGAAGATCACTTCCCGCAACGAGTGTTGAAGCTGACTGCGGCCCTGAGCGGCGATCAGTTGGCGGAACGCGCTCGGCGTCTGGTTGAGCACAGTCACGCCGGTCTGGCAAAGCAATGCATAGCAGTCGTCCGGCGAGCGGCTGACGGCTTGCGGGATCAGCAGCAATTGTCCGCCGAACGCCAGCGCGGCCCAGATTTCCCAGACCGAAAAGTCGAAGGCGAAGGAATGGAACAGCACCCCGATGTCTTGCTGGTTGAACTGGAACCAATCGTGGGTGGAGGAGAACAGCCGTGCCACGTTGCGGTGTTCGACCATCACGCCTTTGGGCAGACCGGTGGAGCCGGAGGTGTAGATCACGTACGCCAGATGCGCCGGGCTCAGCTCGGGGATCTGCGGATTGCTATCGAGTTCGGCCTTGAGGTGAGCGCTGTCGAGATCGATCTGCGTCACATTCAGATGGGTCACGCGATCACGCGTCGCCGCCTGCATCAGCAGCGCTGCCGGGGCGCTGTCCTGCAAGGTGAAGCTGATTCTGTCGAGCGGATAGGTCGGATCGATCGGCACGTAACCGGCACCTGCCTTGAGTACACCGAGCAGGCCGATGAGCATTTGCGGGCCACGCTCGACGCAGATCGCCACGCGGTCGTCAGGGCGAATGTTCAGGGCCAGCAAATGGTGGGCGACCTGATTGGCGCGGCGGTTGAGTTCGCCGTAACTGAGGGTTTGCCCGTCGAATATCAGCGCTGTGGCGTCAGGCCTCACTTGGGCATGGGCTTCGAATTGCTGGTGGATCAGCGGGGTTTCCGGGAACTGTGCCAGCGGCGAATTGACGCCGTATAGCAGGTGTTCACGTTCGCTCGCCGGGAGGACGCGCAGCGTTTGCAGCGGCACATCGGCGCCGGTTTGCAGGGCCGCGAGCAGACTCTCCAGCGCCGTGTTCAGGTACGCGGCCATGCGCTCGGCCCCCAGCGCTGCATCCGCCAGCGCGGTGATGCGCAAATCGGCGCCGAGGTCATCGATGTTGATGGTCAGCGGATAGTTGGTGCGCTCGCGGGCACCCAGCACCTGCACGCCGGGGGCAATGTCGACCACTTCCGCCACTTCCTCAACGCTGCTGTGTCGGTAGTTGAGAATCGCGCTGAACAGTGGCGTCGGCACCGCAACGGCGCTGCAGCGTTGCGCCAGGGCCAGCGAGGCCTGCTCGTGCGCCAGCAACGCAGTCAGGCGTTGATGGGTCGCGCGCACGCCGGCGCGCACGCTGTGCTCGCCGACATCAACGCGCAGCGGCAAGGTGTTGATGAACATGCCCAACGCTTGCTCGCCGCCCTCGCCCGCGTCCATCCGCCCCAGCAGCACAGTGCCGAACACCACCGCCGTGCGCCCGGACAATTGCCCGAGCACCCGCGCCAGGGCCAGATGCGTCAGGCTCGCCACGCTGACGCCGAGCTGCCGCGCCTGCTCACGCAACTGCAGGCTCAGGTGGCTGTCGAGCAGCAACGCGGCTTCTTCGATGGCGTGGCCTTCGCCCTGCACATCCTGCAAGCCACACGGCAGCGTCGGCTCGTCGATGTCGGCGAGCATGTCGCGGAAAAACGCTTCATGTGCCTGCTCATTGCCGGCATTGCGTGCCCTGGCCAAGTGATCGCGATACGGCACGGCCGCAGGCACTTGCGCGGCCTGCCCGAGCAGGCAGGCTTGAACTTCCCGGCGCAGCACATCCAGTGCGACGTGATCCATGATCATGTGATGAAACAGCAACAGCGCGACCACGCGGCCCTGCGCCGGATCCTGCGCATACACCAGGCGCAGCAACGGTGCCTGCTGCATATCGAGACGGAAGTGCTGCGGGTCGTGGCGTGCGAGCAGTTGCGTGAGCACGTCGGCGCCCCTGTCGACGGGGACTTCCTCACACACCAGCGGCGCCTCGCGCCAGACCACTTGCAGCGCTTCGTCGAGGTATTCCCAGACAAACGAAGTACGCAGGATGTCGTGACGTTTTACCACCCAGCGCAGCGCGTCGGCGAAGGCGTCCAGCCGTTCCTGACTGTCGAAGACGAAACGCGCCTGCGAAATATAAGGATCGCCGGCAACAGCCGAGAGGTGGTGATAGAGCATGCCCTCCTGCAACGCGGACAGCGGATAGATGTCCTGCACGTTGGCGGCGCCACCGGGCACCGTGGCGACGATGCGGTCAAGGGTGTCCTGACTCAGCTTCACCAGCGGCAGCATGTCCGGGGTGATGCGAAAGGCCGGGCTCAGCCAGTCACCGCCGTGTTGGGCGACCAGCTCCAGCAGTTGCGCCTTGTGCGCCGCGAGGCTGTCCCACAACGCGTCATCCAGCGCGTCGTCGCCGCCCAGAATGACCAGGTCTTCATCTTCCTGTTGAAGGCGGATCGCATGGGTGGAAATGGCAGCCATCAGTTCGCTGAAATGCATGAGGTAACCTGCTGTAAATACGGAAAAAAAGAGCGCGCAGCAGCGAGTCCGTGCACGCGGCGCGCAGCCTGGAAAAACTAAAACATCGGGGCGTGGGTGTCTGACATGGGAAGCGGGGACAAGCTGCCGTGCCCGCTGTTCGTCTCTGTAGGAGCTGCCGAAGGCTGCGATCTTTTGATTTTGCTTTTAAAAACAAGATCAACAGATCGCAGCCTTCGGCAGCTCCTACAGGGTTTGTGGTCGCCGTCAGAGCCGGCGTTTACGGTTGAGGCTCGGGATGGTGGTCTGGGCGATTTCGACCCGCTTGGCCTGCCGCGAGGTCTGTGCAGCCAGCGCGGCCAGCGTCGGCTGGCTGAACAGCGTGCGCGCGTCGACATGCAGGCCGGCCAGACGCATGCGCGCCACCAGACTGACCGCCAACAGCGAATGCCCGCCCAGCTCGAAGAAGTTGTCATGCCGGCCCACCTGCTCGACTTTGAGCACCTGCGCCCAGATCTGCGCCAAGGCCGTTTCCACGTCGCCTTCCGGGGCCTCGTAAGGACGGCTGAGCAGCGCCTCCGCCCCCGGCTCCGGCAAGGCCTTGCGGTCGATTTTGTCGTTAGGTGTCAACGGCAATGCGGCCAGCATCACGTAGGCACCGGGCACCATGAATTCCGGCAACTGCGCCAGTACATGCGCTCGCAAGGCCTCAAGCGTCGGTGCAGTCAGCCCGGTACGCAGGGTGTAATACGCCACCAGTCGCTCATCGCGCACCAGCACCACCGCCTCGCGGATGGCCGGGTGTTCCAGCAGGCGCGCTTCAATCTCGCCCAGCTCAAGGCGTACCCCGCGCAACTTGACCTGAAAGTCATTGCGCCCGAGGAAAACAAGATTGCCATCAGCGCCGTAACGCACCAGATCACCGGTGCGATACAAGCGATCACCTGCCACGAACGGACTGTCGATAAAGCGCTCGGCTTGCAGTTCCGGCAATCCGAGATACCCGCGCGCCACCCCCACTCCGCCAATGTGCAAATGCCCACTGACGCCAAACGGCACTGGCTGATCAAACGCATCGAGGACGTACAGCCGCGTGTTGCTCAAGGCCTTGCCGATCGGCACCACGCTCTGCGGCACCGGCGCGCCGGGTTCCAGGGTCCAGCCGCTGCTGTCGACCGTGGTTTCGGTCGGCCCGTAGACGTTATGCAGGCGCACCCACGGCAGGCGTTCGCGCACTTGCCGGGCCAAGGCGACGGTCAGTTCGCCGCCGCCGTTGAGCACGTCGGTGAGGCTGGTGCACTGACTGACATCGTCCTGTTCAATGAACTGCTGCAACAACGCCGGCACGAACTTGACCACGGTTATGTGCTGCTCGCGGATCACTTGCGTGACATACGCCGAATCGCGGTTGCCATCGGCCCGCGCCAGCACCAGGCGCATGCCCGAGCACAGCGGCCAGAAGATCTCCCACACCGAACTGTCGAAACTGTACGGCGCCTTTTGCAGCAACGCCCCATGCTCGGTGGGCGGCGCAAGCTGCGAGCCCCAATGCACCATGTTGCAGGCGCTGCGGTGCTCGATCATCACGCCCTTCGGCGTGCCGGTGGAGCCGGAGGTGTAGATCATGTAAGCCAGGTTCGTCGCGCCGAGGCCCGGCACCTGCGGATTGTCGTGCGGCTGGTCCTGCCAGGTACCGAGGTCGAGGTCAATCAGCGGCACGCCGGGTTCGCCAAGCAGATCACGCGTCGCGCCATGCACCAGCAGCGCGACCGGCGTGCTGTCTTGCAACATGTAGTTCAGGCGTTGCAGCGGATAATCCGGATCGAGCGGCACATAAGCACCGCCAGCCTTGAGAATGCCCAGCAGACCGATCACCAGCTCAGGCCCGCGCTCGACGCAGATCGCGACTCGCGAATCCGGCTTTACACCAAGCCCGCGCAGATGATGGGCCAAGCGGTTGGCCTGCTCGTTCAACTCGCGATAGCTCAGGCGCTGTTCGGCAAACTGCACGGCGATGGCATTCGGTTTGCGCCGCACCTGCTGTTCGAACAGCGCCTGCAGTGGCTGCTCCATCGGGCAGTCGACGGCGCTGGCGTTGAACTCGATCAACAGCCGTTGCAGTTCTTCTTGCGGCAACAGCGGCAGGCGATTCACCGGCTGCTGCGGCTCGGTTTCCAGCGCCGCGACCAAGCCCTTCAGGGCTGACTGCACATAAGTGCAAATTCGCTGCGCGCCGATGCTCGACAGGGTTCGGGTAGTCAAGCGCAAACCCGTGCCGAGGTCATCGACACTTAGGGTAAACGGGTAATTGGTCCGTTCCTCGTTGGCCAGGGTCTCGATGCCCTGCCAGGTTTGCCGGGAGGTTGTTTGCTCGGCGTCATCGCTGTGCCGGTAGTTGAGCAAGGCGCTGAACAGCGGCGCTGGCGCAGCAACGCCGCTGCAACGCTGGGCCAGCGCCAATGACGCGTGTTCATGAGCGAGTAACGCGGTGAGGCGGGCGTGGGTGGATTTCACCGCTGCGCGCGCGCGCTCGCCGACATCGACCCGCAGCGGCAAGGTGTTGATGAATACCCCCAGCGCCCGGTCGGCACCGGCGCCGCCCTGCATGCGCCCCATCAGCACGGTGCCGAATACGACACTTTGCTGCGCCGAGGTCGCCGCCAATACTTGCGCCCAGGCGAGGTGAATCAGGCTGGCGATGCTCACGCCCGCCAGGCGCGCCTGCTGCTGCAGGCGCTGATACAGATCGCTCGCCAGCGTTTGCTCGGCCTCCTGGATGTTGCTGCCGTCGCCCTGCACATTCTGCAAAGCGAACGGCAAGGTCGGCTCGTCGATGTCGGCGAGCATCTGCCGGAAGAACGCTTCATGCTCCTGCTCGCTGACGCCCAGGCGCGTCTGCGCCACATAGTTGCGGTACGGCACTGGCGCGGCCAGCGGTTCGCCGTGCCCGGACAGGCTGGCGTGAATTTCTTCGCGCATCGCCTCCAGCGCAATGTGATCCATCGCCAAATGATGGAACAGCAAGATGCCCACCACGCGGCCATGTGCGGGGTCAGGGGCATACATCAGGCGCAGCAGCGGTGCCTGACTGACATCCAGGCGATAGCGCCGCGCATCGAAGCGCGCGTGCAATTGATCGAGGATCGCGCCGTGGGCAGGATCCAGTTCGACCGCTTGCACCGGCAGAATCGCCTCGCGCCACACCACCTGCACTGGCGCCGTCAGCCCTTCCCAGACCACCGCCGTACGCAAGATGTCGTGCCGCGCCATGACCTGACGCAGCGCCACGGCGAAGGCCTCGACCCGTTCGAGGCTGTCGAACGCCAGCAGTGATTGCAGCAGATACGGATCGCCCTGCGCAGCGGTGATGTGGTGATAGAGAATGCCTTCCTGCAACGGCGCCAGCGGGTAGATGTCCTGCACATTGGCAGCGCCGCCCGGCACGGTCGCGACGATACGCTCGATCATCGTTTGATCCAGTTGCACCAGCGGCAACAGGTCGGGAGTGATGTGCGTGCAATCGTCCGGGATGCGATTGGCCGGCACTTCGACTTCGCGGCCGCTGCCCTCCGCTGCCGCCAACGCGGCCAGTGTCGGTTGGCTGAACAGCACGCGAACATCGCTGTTCATGCCGATCTGGCGCATGCGTTCGATCAGGCCCACGGCCAGCAAGGAATGGCCGCCCAGTTCAAAGAAATGGTCGTGGCGCCCTACCCGCTCAACCTGTAAAACCTCGGCCCAGATCTGCGCCAGGGCGATTTCGACGTCACCTTGTGGCGCCTCGTACTGCCGACGAATCAGCGCTTCCGGCCCCGGTGCCGGCAAGGCCTGGCGATCGAGCTTGCCGTTGGCGGTCAGCGGCAACGTCGTCAGGCGGATGTAGGCGGCCGGCAGCATGGCGGCTGGCAAACGCGAGGTCAGGTGCGCGTGCAGTTGCAGGATGTCCAGCGTTTCACGCTCGGTGAACCACGCCAACAGTTGGCCGTCGCGCACCAGCACCACGGCTTCCTGCACCGCGTCATGGCTGGCCAGTGCCGCCTCGATTTCGCCCAGTTCGACGCGCACACCACGGACTTTCACCTGATCATCATTGCGACCGATGTACTCAAGATTGCCGTCAGCACGCCAACGGGCAAGGTCGCCGGTGCGGTACATGCGCGCATCCGGCTGCGCACTGAACGGGTCGTCGAGAAAGCGTTCGGCGGTCAATTCCGGGCGATTCAGATAGCCCCGAGCGACCCCGGCGCCACCGACATACAACTCGCCGATGATGCCGATCGGCACCGGGCGCTGCTGATCATCGAGCAGGTAAGCCGTGGCATTGCTCACAGGTTTGCCGATGTGCAACGCCTGCCCCGGGGTGATCAGCCCCGAAGTGGCGACCACCGTGGCTTCGGTCGGGCCATAGTTGTTGACCACCGCAAAAGACTGCGCGCGGTTGAACTGGCGCAGACGATCACCGCCGATCAGCAAGGTGCGCAAGGTCGGGTGATCGAGTTGTTTGCTGAAGGCGTATTCGGCGACCGGCGTAGGCAGGAAACTGACGTCCAGCGGCTGCGCCCGCCACCAGGCGAGCAGCGCATCGATGTCTTCGCTGCCTTCGCTTGCGGGCGCAAAATGCACCGTCGCCCCGGCACACAGCGCCGGCCACACCTCCCACGCCATCGCGTCAAACCCGAACCCGGCGAGGCTCGACGTGTGCTGCCCGTGGCCAAGCCCAAACGCCGCACAATGCCAGTCGACCAGATTGCCCAACGTGCGGTGCTCGACCATCACGCCTTTGGGCAACCCGGTGGAGCCGGAGGTGTAAATCACATAAGCGAGGTGGCAGGTGTTCAACCCCGACACGTCGGGATCGTTCACGTTGTCGAGCGACCACTCGCACCGATCCAGCTCGATCACCGGCAGCGCCGTGGCGGACAAACGATCACGCAGATCGCTTTGCGTCAGCAGCGCCACCGGCGCACTGTCGCTGAGCAGATAACTCAGGCGCTCGGGCGGATGCGCCGGGTCAATCGGCACATAAGCGGCGCCCGCCTTGAGAATCGCCAGCAGCCCGACCAACGTTTCCAGCCCCCGGCGGGCAACGATCGCCACACGATCATCAGGGCGCACGCCGAGGCCGATCAGATGGTGGGCCAGCGCGTTGGCTTGCCGGTTCAGCTCGGCATAACTCAGGGTTCGTCCCTGATACGTCGCGACCACGGCGTCCGGTTGTTGGTCTACTCGCGATTCGAAGCGCTGATGAATCAGTCGGCCTTGCGGATAACTGACCCGGGTGTCGTTCCACTCATTGAGCAGGGCCAGCTCTGCCGGGCTATTAAGGTTGAAATCGGCGATCGCCAGTGTCGGACATTCCAGGCCTTGCTGCAGAATCAGCGACAAGCGCTCGGTCAACGCCGTGATCTCGTCAGCGGTGAAATAGGCCGGCGAGTACACCAAATGCAACCAGGCCTTGTCGGTGTAACGGTTACTGCGCAGGTGAATGGCCAGCGGTGTCGCCTCGTGCTGGTTGGAGACCTTGACCGAGTGCCCCGACGCCTCACCGTAACGGTAGTTATAGTCATCCTGCTCGTAGGACACCGACAGCTCGAACAGTTGCGCACGGTCTTCACGCAACAGGCCCAGCGCGCGGTTCATCTCGCTCAGCGGGTAGCGTTGATGGCGGAAATCCTGCTTCAGGTCAGCGCCGATCGCCTTGATCAATTCAGCGAATGACAACGCTCGGCCAAAGCCCATGCGCATTGCACTGACCTGGGTAAACAACCCCAACGTACCTTTGAAGCGGGCACCGCAGCGATTGAGAATCGGCAAGCCAACCACCCACTCGTCACGTTGCCCGCTGCGACTGAAATACACATGCAGCGCGGCCAGCAACACGTGAAAGGCCGAACCGCCGAGTTGCCGCGCGCAGTCCTTCATGCGCTGGTGCAGCACGGCTGAAAAAGCCTCGACGTGGATGCGACTTGGCGCTGTTTCAGCGTTGTGGGATTCGCGATGGCGGGGAATCAACAAGGGCTCAGGCAGGCTACGGTACTTGTCCAGCCAGTAGCGTTGATCGACTTCATAGCGGAGTGACTGATGGTAGCGCGCGTCATCTTCGATAAAGCCGACATACGACGGTGCCGCCACACGCGGGGGCTCGCCACGGCACAACGCGCTGTAGATGTCGCCCACCGACTTGAACAGCAGCGCGAATGCCCAGCCATCGATGATCAAGTGATGGGCCTGCGCCGCCAGCCAGTGACGCTGCTGATCAAGGCGAATCAGGCTGAAGCGGAACAACGCGTGCCCGCTCAACACAAAGGCCTGCGACATCTGCGCTGCAACCAGCGTCCGGGCCGCTGCCTGTGAATCGGGTTGTCCGCTGAGATCATGCAGCGGCATGGCCACCGGCAGTGACTGCGCAAACCCTTGCAACGGCAGCCCGTCGTGACCCACGTCTGCGAGCAGCACAATGCGCAAGGCATCATTCGCCGCCACCAGGGACTCAAGCGCCGAATGCAGCAATGCCGGATCCAGCGGCCCGCTCAGTTCGACGTAACCGCCAATGTTGTACAGCGGCGAATCTCCGCGGCTCAGTTGATCCAGCCAGATATCCCGTTGGGCGGCAGTCAGCGCAAAAGTCTCGACAGGCACGGACACATCGTCCGCCACGTTGGCAGAAGTAGGCTGCATAAGATCCATCTCATGAAATTTTGCCGGTATTCAAGCATCGGCCCCGCCACCGACATGACACGTGAAACCCGGACAACCACGACGCTCTGATGCGCCTGTCTGACATTGCGGGCGTGTTTATCGCAGGCAATGCCTAAAAGTTCGGAGAGGAAATACTGAAAAGCTTGTAGGAAAAAAACCACACTCCAGCGCCGCCATTTGCCCGGCTGCTGAACGTCAGAAGTCAGCAACCCGTGGATTTCCGGGGCGTTGGCGTGACCAGTCAGTCACGGATGCGTACTCACCTGTGTTCGACTCCGTCAGAACCCCGGCGCCAATATTCAGAAATAGTGGCACTTTGTGTCCCTGTTTTCCCCTACAGACGTAGGACAAATCCATGGGCTTAAATTCCGCTCCAGATCGTGTTCAAGGAGAAACGACGGCGTGGGCGGCTTTTGCATAGACGGCAGACGATTCAGTGAGGGTTCTGAACCAGGGATGACAAGGATATGAATCTGACCGGCAGTATTCGCAATATGGAAAACCCGCATTTCTATTGGCAACTGGGTGAGTTGATTGCCAGCACCGGCGATGATCACTTCGCCACGAACATGTTCCAGTTGGTCGACACCCTGGTGCCGGTCAACCGCGTGGACCTGAGTGAATGGACGCTGGACGAACGTCAGGCCAGCGTGGTCGATATCAAGCCTCTGGGCAGCGCCGGTCTGACTCAGACCTGTGCCCCACCCGACCTGCTGGAAAGCCCCGACGATCATCCGCTGTTGCAGAAGATGATCGAGATGAACGACTCATTGCTGATTCAACTGAGAGCCTCACTCCAGCCTCGCCATCCGCAACACAGCGCCCATCAATGCAATCTGGTTTCGCGCACGTCCAACCGTCGTTGCGTGATTTCGTTTTACCGACCGCATACCCAACGGGTGTTTTCCCTGCCGGAGTTATCGTTTCTCAAGAGCCTGTCCGACACCCTGCTGCCGCTGATTGAACGTCACGCGCAGATCAGTCGGCAAATCCTCGCCCGACAACCGCGCCAGCCGTTGGCCGAACTGGATCAGGCGCCGCTGCCGCAGGTGTTCGATGAGCGCTTGGCATTGAGCGACATCGCCTTGTCGGTGCGCGAGAAAGAAGTCTGCCTGGGCCTGCTGACCGGCAGCACCGTGCCGCAAATGGCGGAAAAGCTGCGGGTCAAGAACAGCTCGATCGAGACGTACCTGAAACGCGCCACGGCCAAACTCGGGGTCAGTGGTCGCCATGGTCTGGCGAAATGGATGGCCGGGGCCTGAGCACAACGCTCTTTATATGCATGAGGCAGTTCGATGTTGACGTTGCGACTTTCCCTGCTGTCCATCGCGGTGCTGATGGGCGGTTGTTCATTGATTCCCGAATATCAGCGCCCCGCTTCACCCTCCGCCGCGCAGTATCCGACAGCGACACAGGCTGCAACGAGCAGCGATGACTGGCGCACGCTGTTCAATGACCCGGCGCTGCAACAGCTGATCAACAGCGCCCTGATCAACAACCGCGACCTGCGCGTGGCCGCACTCAATGTCGAAGCCTTCCAGGCGCAATACCGCATTCAGCGCGCCGACCTGCTGCCGGCGGTGTCGGTCAATGCCAATGAACTGCGCCAGCGCATGCCGCCGAGCGTGACCCAAGGCAAAGCGCTGATCAATTCGACGTACTCGGTCAACCTCGGCATCAGCGCTTATGAGCTGGATTTCTTCGGCCGCGTGCGCAGCCTCAGCGAAGAAGCCTTGCAGACCTGGCTCTCGACTGAAGAGGCACGGCGCAGTGCCGAGCTGAGTCTGGTGGCCAACGTCGCCAACGCCTACCTGACCTGGCGCGCCGATCAGGAACTGCTGGAACTGACTCGCGACACTCTTGCCGCCGATGAACAGAGCCTGCACTTGACCACCCGCAACCGTGAGGCCGGCAAATCGTCGGCGCTGGAGCAGGCACAGGCGAAGACCAGCGTCGACAGTTCCCGGGCCAATCTGGCGCGCTATCAGCGTCAAGTCGCTCAGGACTTGAACAGCCTGACCTTGCTGGTTGGCGCGCCGGTGCCCGAGTCGCTGCCCGCGCGTCCACTGGCCAGTGATCTGGTCCGGCAACTGCCCGCCGGGCTGCCGTCGGATCTGCTGCAACGGCGTCCGGACATCCTTCAGGCGGAGTACAAACTCAAAGCCGCCAACGCCAATATCGGCGCGGCGCGGGCGGCGTTTTTCCCCAGTGTCAGCCTGACGGCGAATGCCGGCACGTCGAGTCGCGATCTGTCCGGACTGTTCGGCGGCGGCTCTGGCGCCTGGACCTTTCAGCCGCAGATCAACCTGCCGATTTTCAACGCCGGCAGCCTGCGCGCCAGCCTGGATTATTCGAAGCTACAGAAAGATGTCGCGGTGGCCGAATACGAAAAGTCGATCCAGACCGCGTTTCAGGAAGTCGCCGACGGCCTCGCCGCACGCACGACGTATCAGCAGCAATTGCAGGCGCAGCGCGATCTCGTCGCAGCCACGCAGACGTATTACAACCTGGCGCAGAACCGCTATCAGAATGGCGTCGACAGCAGCCTGACGTTCCTCGATGCGCAACGTTCGCTGTTCAGTTCGCAGCAAGGCCTGATCACCGATCGCCTCGCGCAACTGGTCGCCGAGGTCAACCTTTACACCGCGCTGGGCGGGGGCTGGAGCGCCGCTGAATCACGCGCGCAGTAAGCTGCGGTCACTTTTTCTTACACCTTTTGTCGCTCGATCCTGCGCCGTGCGGCGATCCGTGGCCGGCGCCTGCCTTCAGTTTGGTATCATGCGCCGCTTTTACGGTTAACCCCCCGCCAGTCCTGCTGACTGACGGGCTGCAAAAGGCGGTATTAGATGACGGCTTTGTTGACTCGCCGCAAGGTGCTTGCGGGAATGGGCGTGCTCGGGCTAGGCCTGCTCGCCGGCTGCGACACCCGTGGCCAACTGTCGTACAAGTACGGCAAGGATCTGAGTAACAAGATCATGGGGCGCACCTTCAAACTGAAGAACACCGATGGCGAAACCATGACGCTGTCGAGCTTTCGCGGCATGATGCCGATGGTCTTCTTCGGCTTCACCCAGTGCCCGGCAGTCTGCCCGACCACCCTCGCCCGCGCGGCGAAAATCAAGAAGCTGATGGGCGCCGATGGTGATCGCTTGCAGGTGATCTTCATCACCCTCGATCCCGAGCGCGACACCCCGCAAATCCTCGACGCCTACATGAAAGCCTTCGACCCGACGTTCGTTGCGCTGTACGGCACGCTCGAGGAAACCGCGGCCACGGCCAAGGAATTCGACGTGTTCTACGAGAAAGTCCCGGCCGGCGACACGTACACCATCTCGCACACCGCCACCAGTTACGTTTACGACTCCAACGGCGGCTTGCGCCTGGGTCTGTCCACCTCGCTTTCGGCAGAACAATGCACGGAAGATTTGCTTACTGTTATGGAGGTTTGCTGATGCAACCTGTGCTGAACCACATCAAACGCGCTGTCATCGGTCTGTCTCTGCTGGGCCTGGCGTTCCAGGCGACCGCAGCGACCAAGGTCGACGACGCCTGGGTCCGTGCCACCGTGCCGACCCAGTCCGCCAGCGGCGCGTTCATGACCCTCACCGCCGAGAGCGACAGCAAGTTGCTCAGCGTCGCGACGCCAGCGGCCAAAGACGTGCAGATCCACGAAATGACCATGAAAAACGACGTCATGAGCATGGGCCCGGTGAAGTTCGTCGAGCTGCCGGCCGGCAAAGCCGTCAAGCTTGATCCGAACGGCTATCACGTGATGCTGATGGGCCTGAACGGCCAGCTCAAGGAAGGCGAAACTGTGCCGCTGACCCTGACCGTGGAAAACGCCAAGGGCGAGAAAGAAATCATCGAGGTCAAAGCGCCGGTTCGCTCGCTGACCAACATGGAAGGTCACGATCACAGCAAGATGCATTGATCTGACTGAGCGATAACAAAAAAGGGGGGCCTGATCGATGATCAGGCCCCCCTTTTTTGTATTTGATCTGCGCCGTATTAACGCTTGCGGGCCAATGCGTTGCGCACGCTTTCCCGTGACATCCCCGAGCCGGAACGGGGCACGGTTTCAACGACGGCTGCCTTGGCCAACGGTTTCTTGCGCTTTGCCACCTGACGCCAGCGGTAACCAACATATCCGCCTGCCGCCACAATCCCCAGCCAACCGAAAACCAGACTGACGAAGAACCACAGCCCGAGGGTGATCCACACAGTCTTCGAGGTGAATAACTTCAAGTTGTCATCGGCAGGTACCGGTTCGTCCGGCTCGACCGGTGTCTGCTGCGCCACCGGTATTTTCTGCACTCCATCCAGATCAAAGCGCAAAGCGAAGTCCGCCCCCGGCACCGCAACGTCTAGCTGATTGCCTTCAGCACGATGCACCCGAATTTCGCCATCGACCAGCGACATGGAACTGAAACTGATCTGGGTTTCACAGTGAATCTCGCCGTTGACCAGGGTCACGACCGTTCGTTGCGGGTCATTGGGAGTGTCGCGCATGTCGATTCCTTGAGCGTTCCACGTCTGACGACGTGCGAAGGGAAAATCCGTTGGGGTCGAATGCTACTGAGTGGCTGTTACGCTGTCCAGAAAGCGTGACCCTACGCTGCAACTTCTCCGGCACCAGCGTTTTAGAGGCAACCAGCCTGATGGAAAGCGTGCTTTACATCGGAAACAACATCAGCAACCATGTAAAGGGTCTTTTACATAGGAAGTGAAGAATGAACCGGTACTACCTCGAATTGGGCGCCGCATTAATCATCTACATGCTGGTACTGACAGCATCATTGGTTGCCTCGCAACACCTGATGGACGCTTCCATCGTGCTGCGCTCGGCCGTCGCACTGACGCCGGTCATTCCGGCGGGACTGATGTGCTGGGCCATCGTGCGGAACATGCGGCGCATGGACGAAATGCATTTACGCATCCAGTTTGAAGCACTGGGTTTTGCCTTCGCCGCCTCGGCATTGTTGACCTTCAGCTACGGCTTTCTGGAGAGCGTCGGCGCCCCGCATATCCCGTGGACGTGTGTGTGGCCGGTGATGGGGCTGATGTGGATTGTCGGCCTGCAAATTGCGCGACGCCGCTACCAATGAAAAACCGCCTCAAGGAATTGCGCGCAGAGCGCAAATGGTCGCAAGTCGATCTGGCGGAACGCCTGAACGTGTCGCGCCAGACCATCAACGCCATCGAAAACGAACGCTACGACCCGAGCCTGCCACTGGCCTTTCAAATTGCCCGGGCGTTCGAGCTGCCGATTGAGAACATTTTTGATGATGGCGAACCTTGAATGAAAAAAGGGGCAACAGACGTTGCCCCCCTTTTCCATCAACTCCCCGCGCCACCATGCGCCTCTTCAAAGAAGTAGTCCTTCCAGCTGTTGGCCTTGTTCTTCAGCACACCCAACTCCTGCAACTTCTCGGCATAGATAAACGTACGCTGCGGCACTACGGTGAAATCGATTTCCGGGTCTTTGACGATTTGCTCGACCAGGGCCAGCGGCAACTTCGATTGCTCGACCCGAATATAAGCCTGAGCGGCCGCCGGTTTGTCGGCCTTGATGATTTTCTCGGCTTCGGCCAACGCGTCGTAGAACGCCCTGTAGGTTTTCGGGTTTTCGTCGTGGAATTTTTCTGTGGTGTAGAGCACGTTGAACGTCGCCTGCCCGCCGAGCACGTCATAGGAACTCAGCACTTTGTGCACGTTGGGGTTCTGCAGCGCCTGGTACTGGAACGGCGGGCTGGAGAAGTGCGAGTTGATCTCTGAGCCGCCGGCTATCAGCGCCGCCGTCGCATCGGGGTGCGGCAGGCTGACTGAAATGTCGTCGAATTTCTTGTACTGCGCGTCACCGAACTCTTTGGCGGTTTCAATCTGCAAGGTGCGCGACTGGAAGCCGACACCGGCGGCCGGCACGGCGATCCGGTCCTTGTCGGTGAAGTCCTTGAGCGTTTTGATGTTCGGGTTGTTGGTCAGCAAATAGTTGGGCATCGAACCCAGTGCGGCGATGGCTTTGACGTTCTGTTTGCCTTTGGTGCGATCCCACACGGTGAGCATCGGCGGCACACCGGCGGACACCACATCGAGCGATCCGGTGAGCAACGCTTCGTTCATCGCCGTGGCGCCGGAGATGCTGTTCCAGTCGACCTTGATGTCGAGGCCCTGCTCCTTACCGTGTTTTTCGATGAGATTCTGGTCGCGCACCACATCGAG
The DNA here is from genome assembly GCF_031931925.1 of Pseudomonas sp. rhizo66. NCBI lineage: Bacteria > Pseudomonadati > Pseudomonadota > Gammaproteobacteria > Pseudomonadales > Pseudomonadaceae > Pseudomonas > Pseudomonas sp. rhizo66. Next base: position 25,293 of record NZ_JAUJWZ010000016.1, on the reverse strand, counting down.
AATCAGGTAACCGATGCCGAATTGCTGGGCGATGCTGATCTTGCCTTCGGCCTGAGCGCCGGTGCTGAACATCGCACTCGCCATCAGGGAAGCGACCAACAGAGTCAGTGCGGAACGTTTGAACGGTGTGGCCATGACAACCTCGCAGCATGGGGGTGTTGTGCTGAAAGGCCTGACTTTATAGATATAAAAAACATAAATTAAATATCTTTATTGCATATCGATAGCACGGGTTGTTGAGCGAAACGAGTCTGCGATCTTTTGATTCCAGGTTCCGATAACAAGATCAAAAGATCGCAGCGTGCCGCATCTCCTACATTGGAATCCGGTGGCGGCTCGACGGGTTAAACAGCCTGAAACAATAAATCCACTTGCCTCAATATCGTCGATTGCCGTGCCACGCGAAGGCCGGTCAGGCCTGCAGGCACTCCATCACCTTCAGAGGCGACCGCGCCAGCACATCAGTTGCACGTTGAAAGGGGCGATCAGACAGCCCACCCTTGGTATCATCGCCCACACTTTTATGACGATTTAATGGCTGGAAGGTCTTTTTTGTGAGCGCTCTTTTTAACCGGTTGCGGCAGCCGCATGCCCGCCTCTTTTCCCTGATTGTTCTGGTGCTGGTGGTGCCGGTGGGCCTGCGTGCGGCGCTGGGCTGGTCGGCACCGTTGGGCTATTTGTCAGATCTGGCGATTGGCAGCCTGTTGGTGGTGTTGCTGCATCGTCGGGCGTGGTGGCTGGCCTTGCCGGTGCTGCTGTTCTGGGGATTGCTGGCGGTGGCGACCGCTGAACTGGTCAGCGCGGTCGGTCGTCTGCCGACACCTTCCGACATTCATTACCTGATCGATCCGCAGTTCGTGGAGAACTCCACGGGTGGCGGGTTGGCCCATCCGGCATTGGGCATCACTTTGCTGCTTGCCCTGCTGTTCTGGCTGCTGACCCGGTTTGCCAACCGCGACCTGCCGCGTCCGCCCCTGCCCCGCGCGGCTTGGGGCGCGCCGTTGGTGTTGTTCGCCGCGCACTGGGGCGCGCAGAACCTGTGGCCGAGCGAAGCCGATCCGTGGCGCCAGTACAACCTGCCGCACCAGTTGCTGGCCAGCGAGGCCGCCGACCTGCAGACTCAGGCCGAGGAATGGCTGGACGGTGATGTCGAAGAACCTGCGCCAGCCATGGCCGGGCTCACCGACGTCGACCTCAACGGGCAAAAACTGCTGGCCGCACCGGGTCAAGCGCGCAACGTGCTGATCATCGCCCTCGAAGGCATTCCCGGCGCCTATATCCGCGCCAACCGCGAGGCCATCGGCAGCCACTATCAGGAAGACCTGATGCCCAACCTCAGCCGCTGGGCCGAGCGCGGCATGAACACCCCGGATTACGTGCTGCACACGCACCAGACCATTCGCGGTCTGTACGCGATGCTCTGCGGCGATTACGACAAACTCAACAACGGCACGCCCAAAGGCGTGGAAATGCTCACCCTCAACGAGCGCAATCAGGCCTGCCTGCCGGCGCAACTGCGCGAACACGGCTTCAGCACTCACTATCTGCAGGGGGCCGGGCTGCGCTTCATGGCCAAAGACAAGATCATGCCGCACATTGGTTTCGATGCGACGCACGGTCTGGAATGGTTCAGCAACAGCAACTATCTGGAATTCCCGTGGGGCAAAGATGACAAGGCGTTTTTCGAAGGTGCGCTGGACTATGTCGGGCAACTGAACAAGCAGAAGCAGCCATGGATGCTGACGCTGCTGACCGTCGGCACCCATCAGCCCTACTCCGCGCCCGAGGAATATCTGGAGCGCTACGAAACGCCGAAACAGGCCGCCGTCGGTTATCTCGACGATGCGCTGGAGCAGTTTCTCAACGGTCTTGAACGTCAGGGCATTCTGAAAGACACGCTGGTGGTGATCACATCGGACGAATCCCACGGCATCGACGGTGTACGCCTGGCTTCTTCGTGGGGCTTCAATCTGACCCTGGCGCCGGAGCATGAACAACTGCCACGGCTGAACAAAGGCGTGTATGGCCACGTCGATCTGAGCACTTCCATCCTCGACTATTTCGACTTGCCGGTCCCCTCAGCGCTGAGCGGTCGTTCGCTGTTTCGCGACTACGACAGCGGCCGCGAAATCATGTCGTTCACCAACGGCAAGCTGCGTTATCACAACGGTCAGGGGATCTTCTCCGAGTGCGACATGCCGCGCCGTTGCCGCTTTTACGAAAGCGCCGGTTTCATCGCCGAAAGCGCCACGTACAAAGGCAACTACAGCGGTCACCCGGCCCGACAAATCGCCGCTCGCGCCAACGCCCTCGACCTGTCGCTGCTGCGCACGCCGCTCAATCACCGCTATCAATTCGGCAGCACCAACGTCATCCCGCTGCAAGCGCAGATCAAGGATGACTGGGCCGACAACCTGATCGGCGCACAGTACCTGGAGATGCCCAAAGGCTCGCACACCCGCGTGCGCCTGACCGTACGCTCGGTCGATCCGCAACAAGCGGCGTACATTCAGCTAAAGGCCAAGGAGTTTGAACAGGACGTGCAGATCGGTCTGCCCCAAGAGATGATCGCGACCGCCGAGCAGCCGCTGGAAATGGACTTCAGCTTCGACAACCCGCAAGAGCGCAAAGCGTTTTCTTTCCATTTGCTGGGGTATGGATTGGGTGCGGTTGAAGTGACGGACTTCAGTGTGATTACTGAATCGCCGGGGCAAGAGGACATTCTCGACGACGTGCCGGATGACGACACGGCCCAATCCACCTGACTGGTTTTGAAGCATGAAAATACAGGGCGTCGTTACGCCCTGTATTAATCGGCTAGCTGAAAATATGAAAAGATCCGGTAATTTTTCGATCTTCTTTCAGGATGAATTCCAGCGTTCCCACGATGGTTTTTTGACTATTTCTTAATTCTACGTTTACCCAGCCCGACTCAACCGGATAGGTTTCCCCCTCAATATCGACCTCCCATTTTTGCACCCATTCGCGATCATCAAAATAGATAGTGTGCGGGGTATAACCTGAAAGACTTTTCGGAATTGCAAAAATTATCGCATTGAGGTTTGGCGTGTACTGATCCAGACCGAGGACCCAGAACTCCGGATAGGCCGTAGGAACGAAAAGCACCTGGGTACTTTTAAGGGTCCAACCAGCACCATCAGTAGCATCAAAAGTGCCAGTATCCTTGGTATTTTCGCTGAGTTCTTTTTTCTGCTTCTGTTCTTTGCTGAGCATTGTTTTTATCTCTATGTCGAAGTTGATGAGGTCTCTCGACTTGAATGATATTTTCATGCGCGCAAAGCGCCAACTGTCATAAATGACAGTTCTTAAGAAACATTCGAAATTAAAAAACCCTTGCTTACTTCCAGCATCGTTCTTGAGAGAGCCTGCCTATCAGCCTCCAACAGTCGGCCTATTAGCTGACTCTCCAAGTCGGGTCTAGCCTTACTAGTCCGAAGTCGGCACGAGCCGGCCGTAGCAGACCTGATAAGGACCCGAACATGGCAAACGAATCGAAATGCCCGTTCAACCACGCCGCCGGTGGTGGTACGACGAACCGTGACTGGTGGCCGAATCAACTCAACCTGAAAATCCTCAGCCAGCATTCGCCCAAGTCCGACCCGCTGGGCAAGGATTTCGACTACGCCAAAGCCTTCAAGAGCCTGGACTTCCAGGCGCTGAAACAAGACCTCAATGCGCTGATGACCGATTCCCAGGACTGGTGGCCGGCCGACTTCGGCCATTACGGCCCCCTCTTCATCCGTATGGCCTGGCACAGCGCCGGCACCTATCGCACCGCCGATGGCCGTGGTGGCGCCGGCTCCGGTCAGCAACGTTTCGCGCCGCTGAACAGTTGGCCGGACAACGTCAGCCTCGACAAGGCCCGCCGCCTGCTGTGGCCGATCAAGCAGAAATATGGCCGCAACATTTCCTGGGCCGACCTGATTGTTCTTACCGGTAACGTCGCGTTGGAATCCATGGGTTTCAAAACCTTCGGTTTCTCCGGTGGCCGTCCCGACGTCTGGGAACCGGATGAGGATGTTTACTGGGGTTCGGAGAACGAATGGCTGGGCGGCGACAGCCGTTACGGCAAGAGCAAGGAACCCATGCAGGAACCGGGTGACGGCACGCTGGTTGCCGAGCCGGATCTGCACGGCAAAGAAGAGAGCCGCACCGATCAGGGCGAACGCAATCTGGAAAACCCGCTCGCCGCCGTGCAAATGGGCCTGATCTACGTGAACCCCGAAGGCCCGGAAGGCAATCCGGATCCGGTCGCTTCGGCCCATGACATCCGCGAGACCTTTGGCCGCATGGCCATGAACGATGAAGAAACCGTCGCGTTGATCGCGGGCGGTCACGCCTTCGGTAAAACCCACGGTGCCGGTCCTGCCGATAACGTCGGGCCTGAGCCGGAAGCGGCCGGCCTGGAAGAACAGGGCCTCGGCTGGCGCAACGCGTTCGGCACCGGTAAGGGTGCCGACACCATCACCAGCGGTCTGGAAGTGACCTGGACCACCACACCGACCAAGTGGAGCAACAACTACCTGGAGAACCTGTTCGGCTTCGAGTGGGAACTGACCAAAAGCCCCGCTGGGGCGCATCAGTGGATTCCGAAAAACGGCGCCGGTGCCGGCACCGTTCCCCACGCCCATGATCCGAGCAAAAAGCTTTCGCCGACCATGCTCACCTCCGACTTGGCGCTGCGTTTCGACCCGGCTTACGAGCAGATCTCGCGGCGCTTCCTCGCCAACCCGGATCAGTTGGCCGATGCCTTCGCCCGCGCTTGGTACAAACTGATCCACCGCGACATGGGCCCGCTGTCTCGCTACCTCGGCCCGGAACTGCCGAATGAAGAACTGTTGTGGCAGGATCCGATCCCCGCTGTCACTCACCCGCTGATCGACGACAGCGACGCGGCCGCGCTGAAAGGCAAAATCCTCGCGTCGGGGCTTTCGGTGTCGCAACTGGTCTCGACCGCATGGGCCGCTGCCTCGACATTCCGCGGTTCAGACAAGCGCGGCGGCGCCAATGGCGGTCGTCTGCGACTGGCCCCGCAAAAGTTCTGGCAGGCCAACCAGCCTGAGCAACTGGCCAAAGTGCTGCAAACCCTTGAGGGCATTCAGAACGACTTCAACAGCGGTGCTGCTGGCAAGAAAGTCTCGCTGGCAGACTTGATCGTATTGGCCGGGAATGCCGGGGTCGAACAGGCGGCGAAAAACGCCGGCCATTCGGTCACGGTGCCGTTCACACCGGGACGCACGGATGCAACTCAGGAGCAAACCGACGTTGATTCCTTCGGTTTCCTTGAACCGATTGCCGATGGCTTCCGCAACTACAGCAAAGGCAAATACACCGTCTCGGCCGAAGCACTGCTGATCGACAAGGCACAACTGCTGACCCTCACCGCGCCGGAAATGACTGTGCTGCTCGGTGGTTTGCGGGTGTTGAACACCAACGTCGGGCAGAGCCGGCATGGCGTGTTCACTTCGCAGACGGAAGCACTGACCAATGACTTCTTCACCAACCTGCTGGACATGGGGGTGGAGTGGAAGCCGACTTCAAGGGATGCGGATGAGTTCGAGGGGCGCGACCGTAAAACAGGCAGTGTGAAGTGGACGGCAACGCGGGTTGATCTGGTGTTCGGCTCGAATGCGCAACTGCGGGCATTGGCTGAGGTGTATGCCAGTTCGGATGCGAAGGAGCAGTTTGTGAAGGACTTTGTGGCGGCGTGGACGAAGGTGACGAATCTGGATCGATTTGATTTGAAGTAATTTTTCGGGAATTGAAAACGCCGCATTGTTTCAATGCGGCGTTTTTTGTGTGTACGGCTTGGGTTTTATGGTGATGCGTAAACCCTACCCCCTCACCCCAGCCCTCTCCCCCAAGGGGGCGAGGGGGAAAGGGAGCAGATCTTCGTGCTATCCAAAACCTGAGTTCGAATCCAGACTTTCAGATGTGAAACTCGTACATTCACCTCGGTCAGTGCCCTCTCCCACTATGAAAGAGGGAAAGGGAGCAGATCGGGGGCCGTTCAAAGCCTGAGTTCGACTCCGGACTTTCAGGTCGGCGTATAGCGCAAAGACACCTCGGTCAGTCCCCTCTCCCACTGGGAGAGGGTTAGGGTGAGGGGCCCATCAAGCCAGGCTCTTGCTCACCACCTCATACACATCACTCGACAACTGCCCCGACGCCAGAATCCGCTCCAGCTCGCCCTTCATCAACGCCTGACGAGCGCTGTCGTATTTGCGCCAGCGAGTCAGCGGCGCCAATTGGCGCGAAGCGATCTGCGGGTTGAAGCCGTTCAGTTCGATCACCAGATCGGCGAGGAAGCGATAACCCGAGCCATCGGCCGCGTGGAAGTTGATCAGGTTCTGCCCGGCAAACGCGCCGACCAGCGCACGCACCTTGTTCGGGTTCTTGATATTGAACGCCGGGTGTTGCATCAGCGCTTTCACGCGCTGCAGACCGCCCGGCAAAGTGCTGCCGGCCTGCACGCTGAACCACTGATCCATGACCAGCGGGTTGTCCTTGAAGTGCTCGGCGAAACTGGCCAGGGCCACGGCTTTCTGCTCTTCGAACGGCGAGTTGACCAATACCGCCAGCGCGGTCAGGCGCTCGGTCATGTTGTCGGCCGTTTCGAACTGCTCCAGCGCCGCCGCCAGTACTTCCGGCTTGCCGCTGAGCATCAGGTACGAAAGCGCAATATTCTGCAGTGCGCGACGAGCGAAGTGCTCGGCTTCGGCCACGTACGGGGTTTTCTTCGACAGGTCACGGTTGGCCTGATAACGCAGCCAAAGTGCCTCGAACAAACCTTCGGCCAATTGCTGGCGAGCGAACTCACGGGCGATATGGATCGCGTCGACGTCCGCCACTTCGCTGATTTCGGTAAGGTACGCCTCACCCGGCAGCGAAAGCATTTCGGCGACCATGGCCTGATCCAGCGACTCGTCCGACAGCACCGTACGCAGCGCCGACACCAGACGCGGATCGAGTTTCAGGCTCTCGCCCTTCTGCTGCTGACCGATCAACTCTTGCAGCACTTGCACCGACAGTTGCTGACCGGCGTCCCAGCGGTTGAAGCCATCGCTGTCGTGCTGCATCAGGAACATCAACTGATCGCGGTTGTACGGGAAGCTCAGTTTCACCGGCGCGGAGAAACCGCGCAGCAGCGAGGGCAGCGGCTGCTCGGCGATGTCGACGAAGGTGAAGGTCTGCTCGGCTTCGGTGACCGAGATCACCCGAGTGGCGCCTTGCGCCGACGCTTCGCCAGCCAGACGCAGGGCAATCTCGTTGCCTTTGCTGTCCAAAAGGCCGAGTTCGACCGGAATCACGAACGGCAGTTTTTCAACTTTGTCCGGGGTTTCCGGGCAGCTTTGGCGGAAAGTCAGGCTGTAGGTTTTCGCCGCGGCGTCGTAAGACTCGCTCACTGCCAGACGCGGCGTACCGGCCTGGCTGTACCAGCGTTTGAACTGGGTCAGGTCGACGCCGTTGGCATCTTCCATCGCTTTGATGAAGTCGTCGCAGGTCACCGCTTGGCCGTCATGACGTTCGAAGTACAGATCGCTGCCCTTACGGAAACCTTCGGCGCCGAGCAAGGTGTGGATCATGCCGACCACTTCCGAGCCCTTTTCGTACACGGTCAGGGTGTAGAAGTTGGAGATTTCGATAAAGCTGTCCGGGCGCACCGCGTGGGCCATCGGGCCAGCGTCTTCGGCGAACTGGTGGGTACGCAGATAGGCGACGTCCTGAATGCGCTTGACCGTGGCGGAGTTCATGTCGGCAGAGAAGCCGGAATCACGGAACACGGTGAAGCCTTCTTTCAGCGACAGCTGGAACCAGTCGCGGCAGGTCACACGGTTGCCCGACCAGTTGTGGAAATATTCGTGGGCGACGATTGCTTCAACACGCTGGTGCGCGGCGTCGGTGGCGGTTTCGGCGCGGGCCAGCACGGCGCTGGAGTTGAAGATGTTGAGGCCTTTGTTCTCCATCGCGCCCATGTTGAAGTCGTTGACGGCGACGATCATGAAGATGTCCAGATCGTACTCGCGACCGTAAACCTCTTCATCCCAGCGCATCGACTTCTTCAGGCTGTTCATCGCGTGCTGGCACTTGTCGATGTTTTCCGGCTCGACATAAATACGCAGCGCAACGTTACGGTCGGTCATGGTGGTGAAGCTGTCTTCGACGCACCACAAATCACCGGCCACCAGCGCGAACAGGTACGCCGGTTTCATGAACGGGTCTTCCCACGTCGCCCAGTGCCGGCCGTCTTCACCAGGGCCCGAGGCAATCGGGTTGCCGTTGGAGAGCAATACCGGATAGCTGTGCTGTTCGGCGACCACGGTGGTGGTGAACTTGCTCATCACGTCCGGGCGGTCGAGGTAATAAGTGATCTTGCGGAAACCTTCGGCCTCGCACTGGGTGCAGAACATCGTGCCGGACTTGTACAGGCCTTCCAGCGCGGTGTTGGTTTCCGGGTGGATCCTGACGCTGGTGTCGACCGTGAAGGTTTCGCTGGCCGGTTGCAGGGTCAGGTGGTTTTCGGAGAGCTGGTATTGGCCGTCAGACAGTTCCTGATCGGCCAGCGTCACCGAGAGCAATTCCAGCTGCTGGCCATCGAGCACCAGCGGCGGCAGGCCCGGGCCACGCGCCGGGTTGCGGCGCATCACCAACTGCGCGTGCACCAGGCTGTGATCCTCGAACAACTCGAAGGTCAGGTGTGTTTCGTCGATCAGGTACTCGGGCGCCTGATAGTCCTTCAGGTAAATCATCTTCGGTTGTTCGGTGCGCATGCTGGTGTCCTTATTGATGCACGGCGAGCTGATAAGCCGTGTACTTGCGAATGTTGATCACGCCGGTGTCGAAGATCAGGTACTGGCCCTTGATCCCCAGCAGCGTGCCTTCGGCAATCGGGTTCTTGTCCAGGTTGAAGCTGACGATTTTGGCCGGGTATTGCTCGACCGGATAGCGGATTTCCAGCGGTTCGACATCGGCAATGGTCTGAATGGCCTGCAGGCCGAATCGCTGCTGCAGGCCTTGCAGCCCTTCAGCACAGCTCTCGAACAGTTGATCGCGCACTTGTGCCAGATCGACCGCCGCCGCATCGCCCTTGAGCAGCGCGCGCCAGTTGGTTTTGTCGGCCACCTGACTGCGGAACAGGTCTTCGACGAAACCGGACTGCTGCCGCGTGGCAACGCGCATGATCGGCAACGCCTGACTGGCGCCCTGATCGAGCCAACGGGTCGGCAATTGCGTAGCACGGGTGATGCCAACCTTGATCCCCGACGAGTTGGCCAGGTAAACCACGTGGTCGGTCATGCAGAATTTCTCGCCCCACTCCGGCTCGCGGCAGGTGCCGGCCTCATAGTGGCAGCGCTCCGGGCTCATGATGCAGATGTCGCACTGCGCCAGTTTGGTCATGCACGGGTAGCAGTAACCCTGACTGAAACTGGTTTTGGTCTTGCGCCCGCAATGGGTGCAGTGGATCGCCCCCAGGTACTCCAGACGCACCGTGCTGCCGATCAACGGATTGACCGGCACCTCGACGTCATCCAGACGAAACGCGTATTGCACGTTCGGCCCGTCCAGGCGCGCCGACATTTTGCTGATTGCACCGCGGCCAATCTCGATCAATGGATGGCATCCGACTTGAACAGGATGTTCGGCACTTCGATCGACTTCGATGCACATTCCTGCGGGCCCATGTAACCGGTGCGCTGGTCTTCAGGCAGGTTCTGGATTTCCCAGGCGATCATCGCCTGCAACGACAGCTCGCGCTGTTCGGCGGTGAGTTTGCCACCGTCGGACCATTTGCCGATTTCCACAGCCAGTTTCAGGCTCTCGTAAATGTCCGGGGTAATGTTGTTGATCATGTCGTTAAAAGAGGACATCAGGGTCTCCGTGCTCTTTATCTACTGAAATTTCAAGCGGCCAGTTTACGGCGGTTATACAAACCGCCCAACAAACCGGTTAAGCATCCGATGAGTAACCCGCCGACGTGGGCGGCGTTGGCAATTTCGCCGAAACCGATCATCGAGATCAGCCCGGACATGCACACCAGCAACCACACCAGCATCATCACCAGCACGCCACGCGGCAGGCGATAGGCCGGGTTCGGCGCCAGCAGCTGGAAGATCCAGCAATGCCCGAGCAAGCCGTAAAGTACGCCGGACAGGCCGCCGAACAAGGTCGGGCCGCTCCAGGCAAATTGCGCGTAGTTGGACACCAGGCTGAACAGCAGCGTCAGGCCGATCAGGTTGATGCTGCCCTGGCGCGACTCGATGCGCCGCCCCAGTTCCCAGTACCACATGCCGTTCATGGCCAGATGGAGGATGCCGAAGTGGATCAGCATCGGTGTGACCAGACGCCACCACTGCCCCGCCGCCAGACTGTCCGCCAATGGCGTGAAATGAATGTATTCGCCGACCACCTGAAAATCGAGAAAGGTAAGCCAGCGCAAGGTTTGCAGGTTTTCACCCAGATAGGTCAGCCCGCCAACGATCAGGCACAGCAGCAGGATGAACCCGGTGGCCTTGGCGTATTTCAGCTGTTCGGCAAAACCCGGACGCTTGAAGGTCTGCGCCACCGGGATATCCAGGGTTTGCTCGGGATCGCCCGCCGGAAAGCGTTCGTACAACGAACGTACGTCTTCGCTGATTTCCGCCGGCGCCCATAACACCTGTTCGCCCGCCTCTTCACTGACCCGGTGCGGCACCTGCATGCGTTGCAGCAGCGTGACAAAACCGCTCAAGTCCACCGCCAGGGGCAGACGCAATACCGCTACCGCACTCATTGCAGCACCTCCGGTCGCTCGACATCGACCCAGACAAATTTATGCGGATCCAGACGTGTTTCCTGATCCAGACGATAGGCGACCAGTTTGCCGTAAAGCACCGCGCTGTAATCCAGGCAGGCGAGATTCGGACGGATCGGCGCCGGTTTGCCACTGCGCCAGTAATGGCCGACGAACAGCAATGGCTCGTCGACGCCGTAGCGCAGCAGGTTGTTTTTTTCGCTGGACGTCAGCGGTGTCTGCGCGACCGGCTCTGGCAGTGCATCAGGCTGGAAGACGATGTCGCCGTAGGTTTTCGGGTCATCTTCCCAGAACTTGGTGCGGAAGAACGAACGCACCAGACCGTCGCCGCTGGTCATGGTCAAACCGTGCGGCAAGCGCATGTCGGTGCCGCGCAGCAAACGGTCGAACACAGTGCAGGCGAAGCTGTCCGGCACCGCCGAGGCCTGCAGGAAGTGTTCGTCGATGCAACCGTTGGGGAACAGCGCGCGCAACGGCTCGATCAGGCCAGCATCCCAACAGGCATGCACGACGCGGAAGCGTCCGGCATCGACAAACAGCGGCAGCTCGTAGAACCAGCGCTGGAAATCGTGCCAGTCGCCGGGATGGTCTTCGAACTGGGTCAGGGTTTCGTGAAGCAGGCGCGCGTGGCGCGGCGTGTGTTCGCGAACGAACTGCTTGCCGCTGCCCGGTGGCGCCGGGGTGCTCCAGCCCAATGCGTTGAATTCGTGGTTGCCCATGATGCACAAGGCCTGACCGGCCTCGACCATGTCATGGACAATGTGCAGCGCCTCGCGGATGCGCGGGCCACGGTCGATGATGTCGCCGACAAACACGGCCATGCGCGATGAATGCCGCCAGACCCCGCCCTGCTTGTGATAACCGAGACGGTCCAGCAAGTGTTCGAGGGTCAAGGCGCATCCGTGCACGTCACCAATCAGGTCATAACTGCGCGCGGGATCGAGCATCAGTCGCCTCCACCGCCCAACTTGCTGCCCCAGCCGAGCTTGGTCCGGCAGACTTCGTAGTAGTTGTGATCGAGCGGATGAATCAGCCGCAGCTTCTGGGCTTTCTTGCTGACGGTGATGGTGTCGCCCGGCGCGCAGGTGAAATGGTTCTGCCCGTCGCAGGAGACTTGCGGGTAAATCTGCATGTTTTTCGACACGACGATTTTCAGCTCACTGTTGCCATCGACCACAATTGGCCGGCTCGACAACATATGGGGGTACATCGGCACGATCACAATGGCATCGAGCTTGGGATGCATGATCGGCCCGCCGGCAGACAGCGCGTAAGCGGTGGAACCGGTCGGCGTCGCGACGATCAGGCCGTCGGCCTTCTGGCTGCAGACGAACTGGCCGTCGATGTACAGCTCGAACTCGATCATCCGCGTCGATTTGCCCGGGTGCAGCACGACATCGTTGAGCGCGTCGCCCTGACCGATTGCCTCGGCATGCCGGCGAACTTCGGCTTGCAGCAGGAAGCGGTTTTCGACCAGATAGTGGCCGTCGAGCACCTTGGCGACTTCGACTTCCAGCTCGTCCGGGCGAATGTCGGTGAGGAAGCCGAGGCTGCCACGGTTGATCCCCAGCACCGGAATATTGTGTTTGGCCAGCGCCCGCGCGGCGCCGAGCAGGCTGCCATCACCGCCGACGACGATGACCATGTCGCAGACTTCACCGAGCATCTTGCGCGACGAGGTTTGCAGGCCGTGGCCCGGCAGGACTTCGGCGATGGTGTCTTCGAGGATCACATGCAGGTGACGATCGAGCAGAAAGCGTTTCAGTCGGCGGACGGTATCCAGCACCTGGGAACTGCCCAGGCGACCGATGATGCCGATATTACGAAATTGCTCCATGGGACCTCTGCGGACAATCGAAAACGCGAAAACCACGATTATGGGCGAAAGCGCCGGTTAGACAAAATCCTTTCAGCCTCAAGGGTGTGCTCAGGTTTCAGGCTATGCTCGCAAGATGATCCTGTTTCCCGATTTGCTTCAGCTGCCCCACCAATTACGCCACCCGGAAGTGCGGGATCTGGCGTGGGTGATCCTCGCCCCGCCGATGCTCGCCACCACACCGTGGCCGCAGCGTCATCCGCTGGCCGGCAGCGACTGGGTGCATGACCCGCAGCGACTGGAACACTGGTTGCGCGAGCTCGACCGCGACAGTTATGGCTTGTTGCACTGGCTGTCGCAGGCTCGCACCCGGCGTCTGGGCCTGTATTACGAGCGTCTTTGGCAGTTCGCCGTAGAGCATGCGCCGGGCATCGAACTGATTGCGGCCAACCTGCCGATCCGTCGTGAGGGACATACCCTCGGCGAGCTGGACATGCTGCTGCGTGACCGCGACGGCGTGCATCACCTGGAACTGGCGATCAAGCTTTACCTCGGCCCGCAACATGGCGACGGTCGTGATCCGGCGCAGTGGTTGGGGCCGGGCTGTCATGATCGACTGGATCGCAAACTGGCGCATCTGGCCGAGCATCAACTGCCGATCTCGGCGCGCCCGGAGAGCCGCGAAGTGCTGGCGGCGCTGGATATCGAGGTGTTCAGTGCGCAGCTGTGGCTCGGTGGCTATTTGCTGTACCCGTGGCCGGGACAGGCTGAATCACCGAGCGGTGCGCATCCGCAGCATTTGCGCGGCAGTTGGTTGCATCAGAAGGATTGGCCGGCATTCGTCGCGCAACGTCCGGCAGGACGCTGGCAACCCCTGCCCCGCCACGCCTGGCTGGCGCCGGCGCATTATCCGGCGGATCAGACGTGGAGCGTCGAGCATTTGCAGAGTTGGCTGGAGGATCTGGAACCGCTGGCCCCGGCGCAATTGATGGTGCGCCTGATCGAGAATACGCAAGGGCAATGGGAAGAGGCGGAGCGGTTGTTTCTGGTGTCGGACCTTTGGCCGAATGTACCCGGCCAGGCCTGATTTTTTTGTGTCGCCTGTACCGGCCCCATCGCTGGCAAGCCAGCTCCCACAGGTTTTGTGGTGTGGCCCAGATAGTGAACACACCACAAAGCTAATGGGAGCTGGCTTTGTGGTGTGGCTCAGGTAGTGAACACACAGAAAATCCCTGTGGGAGCTGGCTTGCCAGCGATTGGGGCCGACTGGGTCTAGAAGGAAAGCCGTACAGCCAAAGCCGCCAACGTCACCAACAACACCGGCACCGTCAGCACAATCCCGACCCGGAAGTAATACCCCCAGCCAATGTGAATGCCTTTGCGCTCCAGCACATGCAGCCACAACAACGTGGCCAGGCTGCCAATCGGCGTAATCTTCGGCCCCAGGTCACTGCCAATCACGTTGGCATAAATCATCGCTTCCTTGACCACTCCGCTGGCCTGACTGGCATCAATCGACAACAAACCAATCAACACCGTCGGCAAGTTGTTCATGATCGATGACAGTAACGCGGTCAGCACACCGGTGCCCATTGCCGCGCCCCAGACGCCATGACCGGCGAAGACATCCAGCCAACCGGCCAGATACCCGGTCAGCCCGGCATTGCGCAGGCCATACACCACCAGATACATGCCCAACGAGAAAATCACGATCTGCCACGGCGCTTCTTTCATCACCTTGCGCGTGGAAATCTTGTGGCCACGGGCGGCGATGCCCAGTAACAGCGCGGCGCACACGGCGGAAATCGCACTGATCGGAATGCCCAGCGGCTCCAGCGCAAAACAACCGATCAGCAGAATCACCAGCACTGCCCAACCGGCATAGAACGTGGCTTTATCGTGGATCGCGGTTTCGGGATGCTCGAGTTGCTCAGGGTCGTATGCCGATGGAATGTCGCGGCGGAAAAACCACAGCAACATGCCCAGCGTCGCCGCCACACTGACGAAGTTCACCGGCACCATCACTGCTGCGTAGCGGTTGAAGCCGATGTGAAAGAAGTCCGCCGAGACGATGTTGACCAGGTTCGACACCACCAAAGGCAAACTTGCGGTGTCGGCAATAAAACCCGCGCCCATGACGAACGCCAAGGTCGCCGCCGGTGAAAACCGTAGCGCCAGCAACATCGAAATCACGATCGGCGTGAGGATCAACGCTGCACCGTCATTGGCAAACAACGCTGACACCAGCGCGCCGAGCAGCACCATAAAAGCAAACAGCTTGCGCCCACTGCCCCGCCCCCAACGTGCCACATGCAACGCGGCCCAGTTGAAGAACCCGGCCTCGTCGAGCAGCAGGCTGATGATGATCAGCGCGACAAAGGTACCGGTGGCGTTCCAGATGATCTGCCAGACCAGCGGGATATCGCTCAGGTGCACAACGCCGAAGATCAGCGCCAGCACAGCGCCCAGCGTCGCACTCCAGCCGACGCCGAGGCCTTTCGGTTGCCAGATGACAAGGGTAATGGTCAGCAGGAAAATCAGTGACGCAGCGAGCATCCGCAACAGCCTTCAAAGAGTGAGGTAAAAAGGCCACGACGAGTGCCGAGCCAGAAATATAACCTGTGGGAGCGAGCCTGCTCGCGAAAGCGCACTGTCAGTCGCCGTTGATGCAACGGCTGACGACGCCTTCGCGAGCAGGCTCGCTCCCACAGGGGATTCGGTGAAGTTACTTCTTGTGTTGCTCTACGAACTGTCCGTAGGCATTGATAAAGCTTTGCAGAAAAGGTTTCACCGTTTCGCTCAACTTGCCCGCCTCGTCAAACGCCGAGCCCGCGCCGCCGAGGTACGCTTCCGGCTGCTGCATGCATGGCACATTGAGAAACACGAACGACTGTCGCAGGTGCTGGTTCGCCCCGAAACCACCGATCGCACCCGGCGACACGCTGATCACCGCTCCCGGCTTGCCACTCCAGACAGCCTTGCCATACGGCCGCGAGCCAACGTCAATCGCATTCTTCAGTGGCGCGGGCACTGAACGGTTGTACTCGGGCGTGACAAACAGCACCGCGTCGGATGAACCCACTTTTTCCCGGAAAGTGCTGTAGGCTGCCGGCGGTGAATCACCGTCGATGTCTTCGTTATAGAGTGGCAGATCGCCAATTTCGACAATCTCAAGTTTGAGATTCGCCGGGGCCAGTTCAGCCAGAGCCAGGGCGACTTTGCGATTGATCGAAGCTTTACGCAGGCTACCGACCACTACGGCGACGTTGTAGACATTGCTCATGGAAGACTCTCGATGTCCGTGGGAGGAGCCACAAGTTATAGATGATCCGGTGACGATTCCACCAGCACACGATGGGAAATTCCCGCGCGCTGATTATTTTTTTCCTGTAGGAAAACTTACAGGCCTTGATGGCGGTCTACCAAGCCGTAAATCAAGCGTTTTATCTCCAGAGGTTCTAAGCAGATGGCAGCAGTACTCGTCGGTCAGTTCCATGCAAGAGATGCGGAAGGCCGCGTTTATTCCGTGCATGAGTTCCAGGAATCCAACCCGTCGGCAGACGGTTCCACTGGCTCGGAGCCGATTTACAAACTGGCCATTGGCGATCGCGTCAACAAAGTCAGTGAGACCGAGTTTCTCCTGGTTCAGTCAGGCATCACCCTGACCCGCGAGCCTGAGACAACCGTCGCTTCATAACTGGCCGTTATGAGCAGAAGTCATATGCGCAGACTTGGGGTAGGATTCAGCCACTGACCCCACCTGCTGAACATGGACTTCACGCATGCGTTTACGTCATATCGAAGTGATTCAGGCGCTCTTGCAGACCGGTCACCTGGGCACCGCCGCCGAATGGTTGCAGTTGCCGGTGGCCGAGGTCGAAGAGCGTTTGCGCGAAGCCGAGAGTCAGTTGGGGTTCATGCTGTTCGCCAGCGTACGCGGGCGCCTGCAATCGACGCCCGAGGCGCGGGCGTTGCAGGTGGAAATCGCCCACGTCTATGAAGCGCTGGAGCCGGTGCAACGTCTGGCCAGCAGCCTTAAACAATACCTCGCCCCGCCCCTGCGCATCTTCGGCACCCCGCCGCTGGCGCAACAATTACTGCCACAAAGTCTCGCCGCCCTGCGCCGCCGCCTGCCCGATGCACCGTGCAGCCTGCTCAGTGCGCCGACCCGCGATATCGTCCGCAGCCTGTTGTTGCGCGAAAGCGATCTCGGCTTGAGCCTGCACGATCCCGAACATCCCGACATTGATTGCCGGCCACTGGCCCAAGGCAAGCTGCAACTGCTCGCGCCCCATGGCTGGCTGCAACCGAAACAGAAATACATTTCCCTGCAGGATCTGGCCGGTCAGGCCATGGTCGGCCTCGAAGGCCAGGATCCGCTGAGTCCGGCGCTGGAAAACAAACTTCAGGCCTTGCGCCCGGCGCCGAGCATCCAGACCCGCGTGCAAACCCACCAGATGATGCGCAGCATGGTCGAGGCCGGCGAAGGCCTGGCCATCGTTGACCCGTTCACTGCACTGGGCGCGCGCGCCAGCGGGCTGGATGTCTGCCCACTGTCGCCGGCCGTGCCGATCAGCCTCTACGCCCTGACGTTCAAGCACGCCGCGCCGACATCGGCGATCCAGACACTGCTGGCGATCATCACGGAACAAGCCGAGGCGATGCTAGCGAGCTGACGGGATTTTCCAGCGGGTTATCGAACAGTCGATACCAGAACAGCGCCACTTCGGCGGTGTTCGGATCAATGCCGCGGTAGCGCAACTGGTCGATACCGCCAATCACATAGCCGCAACGCTCATACAACCGACAAGCGCCGAGGTTGTTGTTCTGGGTTTCAAGCATGATCCCCGGCAGCTTTTTCTTGCGACTCCAGAACTGCGCGACATCCAGCAACGCCTTGGCCACGCCATGGCGCCGGGCCGGCGCATGCACCGCCAGTTCATCGATATGCGCGAAGCCGTTCCAGTTGGTGCTGATCACCAGATGGCCGACCGGCTCATCATCCAGATACGCCATGAAAATCGCGCTGTCCGGCGCGTTGTGAAAAGCGCTGAATTCTTCCGGATCGATGCCGTAGCACTTGCGGTACGGCACGATCGGCGTCACCCGCCAGCGCTCGACAGGCTGGCCGATCACGGCCGCGCCATAAGCGGCGACTTCGAAACTGAAATCGCTGCCCCAGATATACGGCGCAAAGCCTTCATCGGCGACACGCACCGACAGCCCTGGGTATTTCGGATTCATGACCGGTTGCATACTGGGAAAAGTCCTCATTCCTTGACGCAATCGACGGTGTATAGCCGTCCATTGCCTTCATCTTCATGCTGCAATCCATGCACATCCGCGACAAAACCGGGGAAGCTGCTATCGAACGTGCGAGCAAATTTCAGGTAATCAATGATCGAGCGGGTCGATTCGGTAAAGCGTTCGCCGGGCATGATCAGCGGAATCCCCGGCGGATACGGCACTAGCATCACCGCAGCGATGCGCCCTTCCAGGTCATCGATGGGCACCGCCTCGACTTCGCCACGCACCAGATGATCGTAAGCGTGGGCCGGTTTCATGGCAATTTCCGGCAGCACGGTGTACATGCGTTTGAGGTGTTTGGCTGTAGCGTTGCTGCGATAACAGGTGTGCAGTTGATCACACAAGTCGCGCAGCCCCATGCCGCGATAACGCGCAACGTCTTGCTGGGCAACGCACGGCAGGCAGGTGTCGAGACGCACATTGGCATCGTAGCTGCGCTTGAATTCCAGCAACTCGGTGAGCAGCGTGCTCCATTTGCCTTTGGTAATGCCCATGGAGAACAGCACCAGAAATGAATACAGGCCGGTCTTCTCCACCACCAGGCCACGCTCCCAGAGGAATTTGCTGACCACCGCCGCCGGAATGCCCTTATCGCTCAGCGCACCGCCGGCATTCAGCCCCGGCATCACCAGCGTGACTTTGATCGGGTCGAGCAAGACGTAATCATCACTGACCTCGCCGAAGCCATGCCATTCGGCGTCCGGTTGCAATAACCAGTCTTCGGTCTGCACGCGGTCGATGCCCTCGACACCCGGCGGCTGCCAGATCGAAAACCACCAGTCATCTGCGGCAATGTGCTGACGCAGATTGGCCAAAGCGCGACGGAAGCTCAGCGCTTCATCAAAGGTTTCTTGCAACAGCGATCGCCCGGCCGGACCTTCCATCATTGCCGAAGCAACGTCGAGCGAGGCAATGATGCTGTATTGCGGCGAAGTCGAGATGTGCATCATGAACGCTTCATTGAAACGATCACGATCCAGTTGCCGCGCGCCGCCGTCCTGCACATGAATCATCGAGGCCTGACTGAACGCAGCGAGCAGTTTGTGCGTGGAATGGGTGGTGAACACCAGCGGGCTGTCGGCCGTGCGTGAGGTGGCCATGCCATAGCGCCCGGCGAAGAATTCGTGAAACGCCGCGTAGGCATACCAGGCTTCGTCGAAGTGCAACACTTCGACGCTGTTGCCGAGGCTTTGCTTGATCAACTCGGCGTTGTAGCAGAGGCCGTCGTAGGTCGAGTTGGTGACCACGGCCAGTTTGACTTTCGGCGCGCGGCCCTTGGTCAGCGGACTGGCGTCGATCTTGGCCTGAATCGATTCGCGGCTGAATTCGCTCAGCGGGATCGGACCGATGATCCCCAGCTCATTACGCTCCGGGCACAGATACAACGGAATCGCTCCGGTCATGATGATCGCGTGCAACACCGATTTGTGGCAGTTGCGATCAACGAGTACCAGATCATCGCGACCGACCATCGAGTGCCAGACAATCTTGTTGGCCGTCGAGGTGCCATTGATCACGAAAAAGGTGTGATCGGCGCCGAAATTGCGCGCGGCGCGCGCTTCGGCTTCGGCCAGTGGCCCGGTGTGATCAAGCAGCGAACCAAGCTCCGGCACCGACACCGACAAGTCCGAACGCAGGGTATTTTCCCCGAAGAACTGGTGGAACGCCTGCCCGACCGGACTCTTGTGATACGCCACACCGCCGCCATGGCCGGGGGTGTGCCAGGAATAATTGGAGTCGGCGGTGTGCTGCACCAGCGCCTTGAAAAACGGCGGCAGCAACCCGTCCAGGTACTTGCGCGCCGCACGGGCCACTTGCCGGGCGAGGAACGGTACGGTGTCTTCGAACAGATAGAGAATGCCGCGCAATTGATTGAGCTCGGCCATGGCGTCGGCCGGGGCATTTTCCAGAGTGACTTGTTCGCCCAGGGCAAAGATCGGCAGATCCGGTGCACGCACCCGCGCCAGACCGATCAGTTCGGCCATGTTCTGCAACAGATGCGAATTGGTGCTCGCGTCCTCCGCGGCAATCAACATGCACGCGAGGCCGTGGTGGGTCGACGCGACCAAACGCCCTTCGGCGTAGTCGATGGCCGAAACGATATTGAAACCTTCCTGCTCCAACTCCCGGGCGATGCCACGGATACGGTCACCGGCAACCGTGTCGGCCTTGATGTCGCGATGGACAATCAACACCGGAAACTTCAAATCTTTGTACATGAGGCTCAGTGTCCTGAGGCGGCAGGTTTGAATCTGCCAATGCACTCAGGGTAGAGGGTTGCAGCGAAAGTGGCGAGGGTGGCCAGTTGGCTTCATGTCCGTAATAGCAAAAGATCGCAGCCTCCGGCAGCTCCTACAGGGAACGCATTCTCATGTAGAAGCTGCCGAAGGCTGCGATCCTTTGATCTTCAAGCCTGGGCGTCGGCTTCCGCGATCTGCGTCCACAACGCCGGACCACCGGCAGACTTGGCAATGATTTCCAGCCGCGCCATGTGCGCTGCCAGCTCTTCTTCCGTCGCACGAATGATCCGTGCAGGCTGACGATCGGCCGGCAAGCGCCGAATCTCGGTCGCCGAGTTGTCCGCGCCCTCGCCCGTGCCATTGCCATCAGACGCATTGCCGGCCAGCGACAGACTGGTCTGGCCGCCGGTCATGGTCAGGTAGACGTCGGCGAGAATCTCCGAGTCGAGCAAGGCGCCGTGCAGTTCACGGCCGGAGTTGTCGACACCATAACGTTTGCACAACGCATCGAGGCTGTTGCGCTGCCCCGGGTGACGTTCCCGGGCCATCATCAGGGTGTCGAGGATAGAGCAGTGTTGCGTGATGTCAGCGCGATCGTGCTGCCCCATCAAGGCGAATTCGTTGTTGATGAAGCCAACGTCGAACGCCGCGTTGTGGATGATCAGTTGTGCGCCCTGGATGAACTCGAAAAATTCATCGGCCACTTCGGCAAAACGCGGCTTGCCGACCAGAAACTCGTTGGTGATACCGTGAACGCCGATGGCGCCTTCATCACTCTCGCGATCCGGTTGCAGGTAAACGTGAAAATGCCGGCCCGTCAGGCGCCGACCGATCAGTTCGACGCAACCGATTTCAATGATCCGGTGACCATCGGTCACCGGCATGCCGGTGGTTTCGGTATCGAGTACAACGGATCTGGTGGCCATCAGTGTTCAGCTCTCAACGGGTCGATCTTGCAAAAAACGCGGATGTTAACACGCTCAGCGAGGTGTTTCAGTCAGACCGTGGTGCCCCATTCGCGAGCAGGCTCGCTCCCACAGAGGAACCGCATTCCAATGTGGGAGCGAGCCTGGTCGCGAAGGCCGCGCCACGATGTACCGGCAAAATCAGCTCTGCTTGTAACCGCGCACTTCGTCCACGCCACGGTTAGCCAACTGGTCAGCCCGCTCGTTACCGTGATGCCCGATGTGCCCACGCACCCATTTCCAGGTGACTTTGTGGCGGTTGACCTGCTCGTCCAGTTCTTTCCACAGATCAGCGTTTTTCACCGGCTCCTTCGCTGCGGTTTTCCAGCCGCGCTTCTTCCAGTTGGCCATCCACTCGTTGATGCCCTTCATCACGTATTGCGAGTCGGTCACCAGCAGTACTTCACACGGCCGCTTCAAAGCTTCGAGGCCACGGATCGCGCCGAGCAGTTCCATGCGATTGTTGGTGGTGTTGGCTTCGCCGCCCCACAGCTCCTTTTCGACGCCCTTGCACACCAGCAAAGCGCCCCAGCCGCCAGGGCCGGGGTTACCCTTGCAGGCACCGTCAGTAAACAGCTCTACGGTGTCGACGCTTTCAACGCTTTCGCTCATGCCACTCTATCCAGAAAAATGCCTGTCCTGCCGATCACGGACCGACAATGACCGAGGCCGGGACAGACCCGGCCACAAATAAAAGAAGGTTTACGGTTCGATTCGACGGCGGTTGACCTTGGCCATCGGCAGCGGAATCAGCTTGCCCATCGGCTCGCGGCGCTCCTGACGCAACGGCCGCAACCCGACCACGATCTTGCGCGCGACCAGTAAATAGAAGCCGCCACCCGACAGTTGCCAGTCACCGGCCTTGCGTTCCCAGCCGGCCAGACGGGCCTGCCACTTGGGTGACGCGAGCGGCGGACGATAGCACCCGAAGCGACGTTTCTCCAGCGCGAAACCCAGCAGATTGAGCCAATCAGCGACCCGCGACGGCGAGATGCAGCGCGCCTGACGCAAGGCGTCGTGGGCGAACACATGGCGCAGACCCCAGGTACTCCAAGGGTTGATGCCGATGATCAGCAAATGCCCGCCGGGGCGCACGCTGCTCGCCGCTTCACGCAGCAAACCGTGGGGCGACAGGCAGAAATCCAGACCGTGCTGCATCACCACCACGTCGGCGGCATGCTCGCTCAGCGGCCAGGCTTGCTCCTCGCAGACGATCTCGACCCCGGGCAACGGCGCACCCAAGCGCACATTGCGCTGCACTTGCGGCGCTGCCGGCGGGGTTTCGGCGGAAGGCCCGTAATGCACCAGATAACCGCCGAAGAAACGGCCCAGCTCGTCTTCGAGCATGCGCCGCTCTTCATCGAGCAGAAATTGCCCGAGCGGACCGGACAGCCATTCTCGGGCTGCACCGATCAGGGCCAGCCAGTCAGGATCAGCCTGTGCGAACGCTTTATCACTCATCGCATTCTCCAAAGCGCCAGGAACTACTAAGATGCGCCAATGTTTTCCGCTTGGCGAATTCCGACGATGATACAGATCAGTGCCCTGCCCGCGTTCACCGATAACTACATCTGGTTGTTACAGGATCACCGCACCCAGCGCTGCGCCGTGGTCGACCCGGGCGACGCCGCGCCGGTGCAGGCATGGCTTGAAGCGCATCCGGGCTGGGCATTGAGCGATATCCTGATCACCCACCACCATCATGATCACGTCGGCGGCGTCGAGCGCCTGAAAGCGGCAACCGGCGCCACAGTTTACGGCCCGGCCAGCGAAAGCATCCCGGGACGCGACGTGGCGCTCAAGGACAACGACAGCGTCAGCGTGCTCGGCTGGGACTTCGCAGTCTACGCAGTGCCCGGTCACACCCTTGGACACATTGCCTATTACCACCACGGCCTGCTGTTCTGCGGTGACACCCTGTTCGCCGCTGGCTGCGGTCGACTGTTCGAAGGCACGCCGGAGCAGATGCACCATTCGCTCAGCCGTCTCGCCGCGTTACCCGAAGATACGCTGGTCTACTGCACCCATGAATACACCCTGAGCAATCTGAAGTTTGCCGCCGCCGTCGAGCCGGGCAACCCGGACATCGCCGCCCGTCTGGAAAAAGTCACCCGGCAACGGCAAAACGGCGTCATGACCCTGCCCTCGACCTTGGCCCTGGAAAAGCTCACCAATCCGTTTTTGCGCACCACTGAAACATTGATTACACAAAAAGTGGACGAACGGGCAGGCGCTCAAAACCGGGCGCCGAGTGAGGTATTTGCGGCTCTGCGGGCCTGGAAAGATAAGTTCTAAGTGCCCCGCCACTTGGTACAAAAATTCTGAATGGTTGACCTAGGGGGGTGCGCTTTCTAGAATCGCCCGACATTTTTGCCCGGAACTTACTTCCAGCCAATGTCGTCATCCATACGTAAGTCCGTCAATTCAGACGCATTGACCCGCCTGGCGCAAGCCATCGCGGTGGCTGTGTCCGCCACGCTGGCGGGCTGTTCCAGCCATGCTCCGCAGACTGAAGCGACCCATACGCCGAACATTGCTGCGCGAGCCAAGCAGAAGCCGATGTGGCTGACTGAAAAGCCCAGCCCACAGGTTCCCCAGGACATCTGGGAACGCATGCGCCAGGGCTTTCAGCTGCAGGAAGGTCTTGGCGTAAACCCGCGCATTGAGCAACAGCGCCTGTGGTTCGCCAGCAACCCATCTTTCCTCGAGAACGCCGGCGAACGCGGCAGTCTCTATATTCACTACATCGTCGAACGCCTCGAAGAACGCAACATGCCGCTGGAACTGGCCCTGTTGCCAGTGATTGAAAGCGCCTACAACCCGATGGCCTATTCCCGGGCCGATGCAGTGGGGCTGTGGCAATTCATTCCGTCCACCGGGCGTTACTTCAACCTGCGTCAGACGCGCTTCTACGATGGCCGTCGCGACATCACCGCCTCGACCACGGCAGCGATGGATTACCTGACCCGCCTGCATGACATGTTCAACGGTGACTGGCTGCTGGCACTGGCGGCTTACAACGCTGGTGAAGGCACCGTCAGCCGCGCGATCGAGCGTAACGAAAAGCTCGGCCTGCCCACCGACTACTGGAACCTGCCGCTGCCGGCCGAAACCCAGGCTTACGTGCCGAAGCTGCTGGCGCTGTCGCAAGTGGTGCTGGCGCCGGAAGCCTACGGCGTGAACCTCAACCCGATCGCCAACGAACCGTACTTCCAGGTCGTCGAAATCAACCAGCGCATGGACCTGTCCAAAGTCGCAGCGGTTGCCAATATCGACGAAGACGAACTGTTCCAGCTCAACCCGGCGTTCAAGCAACGCACCACCATCGATGGCCCTCAGCATCTGCTGGTGCCGACGTCGAAGGCGCAATTGCTGACCGCCAGTTTGCAGACCATGCGTCCGGAAGAGTTGATCAGCCCGCGTTCGCTGAAACCAGTCTTCGAAGGCGCCGATCCGTCGGAAGTGGCCCAGCTCAAGCGTGCCTATCGGGTGAAGCGTGGCGACAACCTCGGCTCCATCGCCAAGGCCAACAAGGTCGAAGTCAAGGATCTGCAACGCTGGAACAAGCTGACCGGCAAGAATCTCAAGGTCGGCCAGACCCTGGTCATGCAGGACACCACCAAGCGCGCTCCGGCTCGCAAGTCCGGGCGCGTCAACACCGTGATTGCGGCCAACACCAAGAGCAAAGGCAAGGACGACAGCGCGCAGCAGACCCAGTACAAGGTCAAACGCGGCGACACGCTGTACGTCGTGGCGAAGCGCTTCAACGTTGAGATGCAGCATCTCAAGCGCTGGAACCCGGGTACGGGTAAAGCGTTGAAGCCGGGGCAGATGCTCACGGTTTATCAGCCGCACTGACAAAAGAGCCCCTGAGATTTCAGGGGCTTTTTTTGGTCCGGATTTTGTGGCGTGCTTTAGATCGATCCCCCTCACCCCAGCCCTCTCCCCCACGGGGGGCGAGGGGGAAAGGGAGCCGATCTCCGTGCTGTTGAAAATCCGAGTTCGACTCGGTATCGCAAGTCGGTGCAATTCGTCCAAACACCACGATCAGTCCCCTCTCCCTCCGGGAGAGGGTTAGGGTGAGGGGCTTTTCAAAACGTGAGTTCGACTCGACAGTTCAGGTCGGTGTAGCTCGCAAACACCGCAATCAGC